>SHUF01000032.1 GCA_009694745.1 Acidobacteriota bacterium | reverse complement strand
TGGACGGGCCTTGGCGCGGGGTTGCTTGCTGCGCTCGTTCTCACCTGGGCCACGTCGGCGTGGCTGAGCCGCCGGGTCAAGGCCATCGCGGCGCTCGCGGCACGTTATCGGCAAGGCGATTTCACGCGGCCGGCCACCGACCTGGGGCGCGACGAATTGGGTATCGTGGCCCGGGTGCTCGACGAAACCACGCGCGACCTGGGCGCCCGTCTCACCGACGTCGCACGCGAACGGGCCCACATGGACGCCGTCCTGCAAGGAATTGCCGAGGGCGCGGTGCTCGTGGATCGCGGTGGCCGGCTGGTCATCAGCAACACCGCCATTCGCGCAATGCTCCGCCTGCCAGACGACCCGGAGGGCCGTCACTTCATCGAGGTCGTGCGCCATCCCGAAGTGGCCGCACAGCTCACCGCCGCGCTCACTGGGGTACGGCCCGTGCCCGCTGACGTTCAGCTCGATCACGGATCGAGGCGTGCCTTTATCGCGCGTGCCGTGCCCGTTGATGCCGATCGTGGTGGGGGCGCAGTGCTCGTGCTGCACGACGTCACCGAGTTGCGTCAAGCCGACCAAGCGCGACGCGACTTCGTGGCCAATGTCTCCCATGAACTGCGCACACCGCTCACCGCCATCCGAGGGTACGTCGAGGCGTTGCTCGACTCTCCACTGGACCGCGATCAGACGCAGAAGTTCCTCGCCATCGTCGCCCGTCACGCCGCACGCATGGAGCGGCTGGTGACCGACCTGCTCCGGCTGGCTCGACTCGATGCGAGACAGGAGACACTCGATCAGACGCTATGCCAGACCCAGCCCCTGCTCGCCGCGGTTGTCGCCGAGATGGACAATGCGGTCGAAGCGCGCGATCTGCGCGTCACCACACGGGTCAATCCAGATGCCGAGGTCGTCTTTGGTGACCCGGCCAAGCTGCACGACGTCTTTCGCAACCTGCTCGAGAACGCGATCAACTACAGCCCACAGGGTGGTGAGATCGAGATGGCGGCCATACGCGACGGAAACGTCGTCGATGTCTCCGTCAGCGACAGCGGCCCCGGCATTCCCGAAGGCGAGCTCAATCGCATCTTTGAGCGCTTCTATCGCGTGGACCGCTCCCGCACGCGCGACCCTGGCGGTACCGGATTGGGCTTGTCGATCGTCAGGCACCTAGTGGAACTGCATGGCGGCCGCGTCTGGGCGCTTAACCGCAAGGGCGGCGGCGCAGTCGTACACGTTCGACTGCCCGATTCCGCGCCGCCTTCCGCCTCGACGACCTGAAGCCGCCGCGATGGATCCCCTGTTTGTGGCGTACCTGTCGCTGACTGCGGCACTCGTGGTCACACCGGGCGCCACAACCGCCGTCGTCGTCCGAAACACGCTCTCGTCGGGTTGGCGAGGCGGAATGGCCGCAGCCGTTGGGGCCGCCGCAGGTAACGCGGCGCATGCCACGGCCGCCGGTCTGGGCCTGGCAATCGTCATCGCTCGAATCCCGGCGTTGTTGCTGGCGGTCCAGATGGCGGGCGGTTTGTACCTGGCATGGCTTGGGATCGCCAGCGTAAGACGGCTCACCAGAGGTGATGCGGTCCCAATTTCAGGCGCAATCCTCGGGGCCAATTCAACAGTGGAACACCACCACGCGCTACGCGAAGGCGTCACTGTCAATCTGCTTAATCCGGCTATCGCGACGTTTTACCTGGCGGTGGTCCCGTCGTTCCTTCCACCCGGCGCGCCGCGCGGCTACTACGTACAACTCGCCGCGACGCATGTGGGCATGGCGTTCGCCTGCCACAGCCTGTGGGCGTTTGGTATGGACCGGCTCCGCCACCTTCTCGCAAGACCGGCCGCGCGCCTCGCCCTCGAAGGCCTCACCGCCACCGCGCTGCTTTTACTCTCGGTGCGCGTGCTCGCCTCAGCGAACTGGTAGGACTCTGGACCCTGGACTCTAGAGCTCCGGCCCGAAGTAGTGAAGGATATAGAAACTGACGGCCCCGATGAATGCCGACGCGGGAATGGTGAGAATCCACGCCCAGACGATCTGCCGCGCCACGCCCCACCGCACCGCCGACAGCCGGCGCGTGGCGCCGACGCCGATGATGGCGCCCGTGATGGTGTGCGTCGTGCTGATGCCCACGCCGAGCGCCGTCGCCGTATAGATCGCCACGGCCGCACCCGTCTCCGCCGCAAATCCGCCGACGGGCTGCAACTTGGTGATCTTGGACCCCATGGTCTTGATGATGCGCCACCCCCCGGTCAGCGTGCCGAGGCCAATGGCCGCATGTGCGGCCATCACCACCCAGAATGGCACCACAAACGTCGTGAGGTATCCGCCGGTGACTAGGGCGCCCGTGATGATGCCCATGGTTTTCTGCGCGTCGTTGGCGCCGTGCATGAGGCTGAACCCTGCGGCCGACGCCAGCTGCATACGTCGAAACCATCGGTCCACGCGTTTGGGTGTCGTGTTGCGGCATGTCCAGAAGATGGCCGTCATCAAGACCAGGCCGACCGTGAGCCCAATCAGCGGCGCCACCACAATGAAGACCAGTGTCTTGGTCCAGCCCGACACGATGATGGCCGAGAACCCCGCCTTGGCGACGGCCGCCCCGGCATAACCTCCGAACAAGGCGTGCGAAGAACTCGTCGGCAGCCCCCAATACCAGGTGATCAGGTTCCACACGATCGCCCCCGTCAGGCCCGCCAGAATGACGCTGTAGGTGACGATGTTGAGATCCACCATGCCCTGGCCAACCGTTTTGGCCACGGCCGTGCCAAAGAAGAAGGCGGCGATGAAGTTAAAAAACGCCGCCCACACCACTGCCTGGCCTGGTGACAGCACGCGTGTGGAGACCACGGTGGCGATGGAATTCGCCGCATCGTGAAAACCGTTGATGTAGTCGAAAATCAGCGCAACGACCACCACCACGACGATCGTTACGAGTGCCGCATCCATGACGGCCCTACCCGTGTTTCACGACGATGCTCTCGATGACGTTGGCCACGTCTTCGCAGCGGTCGGTGATCTGCTCGAGCACATCCAGCAGATCCTTGGACTTGATGAGGCCGATGGAATCTGTTTCTGTCTCGAACAACTTCTGAATCGCCACCTGGTACGCGCGGTCCGCCTCATTTTCAAGCCGGTTGATCTCGACGGTATGGGGCTGAATGGGGGCCTTGGTGGACAACGCCTCCATGGCCGCGTGCAGACGCTCGGCCGACTGGGTCACGATGTGGGCCAGCTCGCGGGCGCCCTTGGGCGTCACCGTGATGTGGTAGTTGCGCACCAGTGACGCCGCGTGGTCGATGGCGTCCATCACGTTGTCGAGCGACGTCGCCATCGCGTACAGGTCTTCGCGATCGAACGGCGTGATGAAGGTGCGGTGCAGGCGCTGGATGGTGTCGTGCGTCAGGGTGTCGCAGCGATGTTCGGCGTCCCTGATGACATCAACCTTGGCGTCATCGGGTGGGTCGGCCTCCAGCATCTGCGTGAGATGGCCGGCAGCGGCCTTGATTTCGGCCGTCGTGGCCATATACAGGGTAAAGAACTGCTCTTCCCTGGGAATCAGACTGAAACGAAAGCCCACAACGCCCCCCGAACTGCCGAATCCGCCGGCTGGCGGCATTCAGGCAACGGCATTGTAACAGCGATGTAACGTGCCTCCCTTGGGCACAAGACCGTAACGCCGAATTAACCGCATCGAAACGCCAGGGAAATCGGGGGTGCCTATCCTCAATTCCGGAGATGTTGATGCCAGCCCCTACGCCGACCCGGATTCTTGTGGTGGACGACGAAAGTGACATCGCCGGCCTCATCAAACATACGCTCGAGCGTGCCGGAGACGTGGAGGTCAGCATCGTGGTCACGGGAGATGCGGCCCTGAAATCGGTGTTCGACAACCCGCCGGACCTGATGATTCTGGGCGGTTCATCCTCCTCTCCTCCCGGCCAACTGCCGGCAGGATCGGAAGCGATCATCCGCAGCCTTCGTAACGACGGCATGACGAGGGGGTTACACCAATCGAAAACCGGGCCTCGGAGGTCCCGGGCTTCAGCCCGGGACGCGCGGCACGGGCTGAAGCCCGTGCCCTCCAGGCAATCGCCGCAACACCGATCAGGAAAACGCTTTAGAATGACCGACGATGTTGGATGTCCTGACAATTGTTCTCGGTGGTGGCCGTGGCACGCGGCTGTTCCCACTCACGCACCACCGATCGAAGCCGGCCGTTCCGCTGGGCGGCAAGTACCGGCTCATCGATATTCCGATCAGTAATTGCCTGCACGCCGGGCTCAAGCGCATCTATGTGCTGACCCAATTCAACTCGGCGTCACTTAACCGGCACATTTCGCAAACCTACCGGCTCGACCCCTTCTCCGAAGGGTTTGTTGAAGTCATCGCGGCGGAGCAAACGCCCGAAGGTGAGCGCTGGTTCCAGGGGACGGCCGATGCCGTCCGCCAGGCCGCCCGCCACTTCCAGAACATCGATGCCGAGTACTACCTCATTCTCGCGGGCGACCATGTGTATCGCATGGACTTCACCGAGCTCATCGAGTCGCACATCGACCGCGGTGCCGACATCACGATTGCCGCGCAACCGGTGACGCCGGACGAAGCCACGCAGATGGGCATTCTGCGATGCAACTCCGGCAACCATATTGTCGGCTTCGACGAGAAGCCGGGACCGGCCCGCCTCGCAGAGTTGCGCAACCTCTCACCGTCAGGGCTCGCGATGGCGGGACTCGGGCCCGACAAACCGTTTGTCGCCTCGATGGGCATCTACGTGTTCTCGCGCGATGTGCTGCATGAGGTGCTGGCGCGCGACCACGCGGTGGACTTCGGCAAGGAGATCATTCCGCACGCGCTGAATACACATAAAGTGCAGGCGCATTTTTCGCGCGGCTTCTGGGCCGATGTCGGTACGGTCGAGGCGTTTTACGACGTCAATCTCATGCTCACGCGGCGCGGCGCGGCCTTCAATTTCTTTCACCCGACGCGACCGATCTATACGCGGCCGCGGTTCCTGCCCGCCTCGCGCCTGCATCAGTGCGCGATTGACGAGGCCATCGTGGCCGAAGGGTGTTACCTGGACAACTGCGAGGTCAAGGAATCGGTGGTGGGCATCCGGACCTCGATCCACCACAGCGCCAAGGTCACGCGGTCGGTGCTGCTCGGCGCAGACTTCTACGACGACCGGCAGACCGACTTGCCGCTGGGTGTGGGGCGGGGCGCGGTGCTCGACCGCGTGATCGTGGACAAAAATGCCCGCATCGGCGAAGGGGCGCGACTGGTGAACGACCGCGGCCTGCAGGACGTGGACGGCGACAGCTACTACATCCGCAACGGCATCATCATCGTGCCCAAGGGCGCGATCGTAAAACCCGGGACCGTGGTGTAACAAACGACCTCTGAGGTCCTTACCTCAGAGGTCGTCTTGTCTCGAGCAGTATTTTCGGTGACGCCAGCCACACGAGTTGGCCGGCACGAGTCGGGGGCCAGGCCGGGAGATCGATCCGGGCCACGCCTCCCTTCTTGAATACCAGCGGGGTGCGCGCCCCAATCAGCCACGCGGCAAACGCCCCGAGGTCGGGCTCGTGACCCACCACCGCCACACGGGTTGGAGCTTTGACTTTCCCGAGCGCTGCGGCCGTTGCCGCAGGCGTGTGGTCTGGCGCCAGTTCGTCCACGATTGAAATCGACGGCGACGGAGTGCACACGGCCTTGAGGATCCGTGCAGTTTCAACGGCGCGGGTCAACGGACTCGTCAGCACGACGTCCGCCGTTTCATCGAGGGCCACCAGGCGCTCGGCGATCTTCTTCATCCTCGCGGCGCCCTTTGCCGTCAGGGGGCGAAGGCCGTCCTCAGGCCAGGCCTCGCCTCGCTCTTCCGCAATCGCATGCCGAATCAGGAAGAGTGTGGGCATCTCAGCGCCGCGCCAATCGTAGCGCCAGTTTCAGCCATGCCGGCGCGTCGGCCACTACCTGCGCGTGCATGGCGCGGCACTCACCCTCAAGTTCCACCCCCATGCGGCGCAGTTGCACCTGCGTCGCGCGATCGCCGCCGATGTCGCGTCCCAGACGCCGCAGCCAATCTTGCAACATCTGCACATCGTGCAAGGCGCCGAGTGCTTCCTGCATGCCGGTGAGTGTCTTGATGTCCCGGTCCACAGCAGCCAGCCGCACAGCGCGCTCGGTTTCGAGGCTGTAGCGGAGCTTCTTGGCGCACAAGCGCACCTCATGCAACCGGTCGGGCACGTATAACGTTCCCAGCGCCTGGAGAGCGGCGGCCAGCGCGCCCGCCCGCTCCTGCCGCCGCCCGGCCAGCGCCTGATGACAGGCGGCGGCGCCCCCACGCGCGGCGCCGGTGGCCGAACGCCGCAGGTCGCGCAGCAAGGCGGTGGCGCCCGCGCGACGCAGTGTATCCATCACGTCCTTCTGCCGATCCTGCCGCGCACGCTCCAGGTGCTGCCGGACGCGCGTCACCACCACGGGGTGCCACGCGTACCGCGTGGCGCCATCCGTCAGCAGGCCGAGGGTGACATCAAGTTCCCGAACGGCACCGAGCGCGGCGGCCACACGGCGCACGTCGCGGCGCGTGCGTCGCGCGCGCGTTTCGTCGGCGACGGCCACGAGCGGCAACATCTCGCGAATGCGCCTTGACGCCACACGTCCCTGGTGTAGGCCGGTGGGATCACCGCGCCGCGCCCGTCCGAGCGCGCGTGAGAAACGGCGCACCTGTTCGTCCAGCGCGTGCGTCAGTCGTTGCGTGCTCAAGGTCGCGCCTCACTCACCGTGGTAGCTTAGTGCATGCGGATCGCGGCGATCGATATCGGCACGAATTCGGTGCATATGATCGTCGTGCGTGTGCGTCCCGACCTGTCGTTTGAAGTCGTGGATCGCGAAAAAGACATGGTCCGGCTCGGGGCCGGTGGGCTTGGCGGCCATCGCTTGTCCGACACGGCCGTTACAAACGCGTTACAAACCTTAACCAAATTCAAGCGCCTCGCGGAGTCTCACGCAGTCGATGAGATCATCGCGTCGGCGACCAGCGCGGTGCGCGAAGCCGAAAACGGCGCGGATTTCGTCACGAGGATTCGTCGCGAAGTGGGCATTCGTGTCCGCACAATTTCCGGCACTGAGGAAGCGCGCCTCATCCACCTGGCGGCAGCTTACGCGGCAGGCGTGGGCGGCCAGGCCGCCGTGGTGATCGACATCGGCGGAGGCAGCGTGGAACTGACGCTGGGCACCGCAGCCCGCATGCAGCTGGGTGGCAGCTTCAAGATTGGCGTGATCCGGCTCACCGAGCGGTTCGTCACGAGCGACCCGATTGCCGCCGACGAAGAAAAGCGGGTGGAACGGTACGTCCGCCGCCAGACCGCGACGCACGTCCGCGCGCTCAAAGCGCGGGGCTTTCATCGTGTCATCGGCACGTCGGGCACCATTGCGGCACTGGGCGCGCTGGCGGTGCGCGACGGCGGCGACCTGCGCAATCGACGCGTGAGCGCCAAGGCGTTCCGCCGTGTCCGACGCGCACTGACCGATACGACACTGGAAGATCGCCTGGCGCTTCCCGGCCTGGACCCGCGACGCGCCGATCTCGCGGTGGCCGGCGCCGTGCTGCTCGATACCCTGCTCAGCGCCCTGGGTGCCACCGAACTGACGCTCTGCGACTTCGCGCTGCGCGAAGGACTGGTGCTCGACTACATCAAGAAAAACGGCGCCCACATCCGCACCGTCGAGCGGTATCCCGATGTCCGGCGACGCAGTGTCATCGAACTCGCCGAGCGCTGCCACTACATTCCGCGGCACGCCACGCACGTGGCGCGGCTGGCCCTCGCGCTCTTTGACGCCACACAGCCCCAGCATGAAATGGGGCCGCGCGAGCGTGAGTGGCTGGAGTACGCCGCGATCCTGCACGACATCGGCGGCCTCATCAGCTACGAGCGGCACCACAAACACTCGCAGTACCTCATCCTGCATGGGGATCTGCGGGGCTTTGAGCCCGATGAGATCGCGCTGATGGCTATGGTGGCGCGCTACCACCGCCAGTCGGCCCCTCGCAAGAGCCACGAGGACTTCAGCGCCCTGCCCGCCCCGCGGCGGCGCATCGTGCGGCTGCTGGCCGCCATGCTGCGCCTGGCCGAAAGTCTGGACCGCGGCCACGCGCAGTCGATCCGCGCCGTGGACGTCAGCGAGACACCGGATGGCCTGCTAGTGCGACTTCGCACGGGTGAGGCGTCCGAGCTGGAGTTGTGGGCCGCCCAGCAGCATGCCGAACCGCTCGCCGCCCTGCTGGACCGGCCGATACGTTTCGAAGTCGCGGTGGGACGTGGCCGCCGGCGGGCCGCCCGGTCCCCTGGCCGCATGTAACACAGAATTTACATCTCCGAAACCGGCGCGATATTCACGGCCCATACGCTCCGTCTCATGAGAATTCGCCTTCTGCCTGTTGCCCGCCTCTTCAGCATCATCGCGTTGCCCGCCCTTGTCGCTGCCTCGTGTGGTGGTGGCACCGAGCCGGCGGCCTCGTCCACGCCTGCGGCCGTCATTGCCATCGACGGCTCCAGCACGGTCTTTCCGATCTCCGAGGCTGTCGCGGAAGACTTCGGCAAGACCGCCGGTTCCGCACCAGTCACAGTCGGGTTCTCGGGAACCGGCGGTGGCTTCAAGAAGTTCTGCCGGGGTGAAATCGCGGTGTCAGACGCGTCGAGGCCCATCAGCACCTCCGAACTGGACGCCTGCGCCCAGGCCTCGATCGCGTTTGTCGAACTCCCCATCGCCTACGACGGCCTCGCCGTGGTCGTGAATCCCAAGAACACCTGGGCCGCGTCGATGACGGTGGCCGAACTCAAGAAATTGTGGTCGCCCGACGCACAGGGCAAGATCACGAAGTGGAGCCAGGTCCGGGCGGGCTGGCCCGACAAGACGATCAACCTCTACGGCGCCGGCACGGACTCGGGCACCTTCGACTACTTCACCGAGGCCATTGTGGGCAAGGCCAAGCAGAGCCGCGGCGACTACACGTCGAGCGAAAACGACAATATTCTGGTGCAGGGCGTCTCGGGCGACGAATACGCACTCGGCTACATGGGCCTCGCCTACTACGAGGAGAACCAGGGCAAGCTCAAACTGGTGGGCATCGACGACGAGAACCCCGCCAACGGGGCGGGTGCCATTCAGCCATCGTTTGACGTGGTGCGAAACGGCACCTACCGTCCCCTGTCGCGTCCCCTGTTCATCTACGTGAGCACCAACGCGCTGGCCCGGCCTGAAGTGCAGAAGTTTGCGGAGTTCTACCTGGCCAACACCGGGACACTCTCGAAGGAAGTCGGGTATGTCTCGCTGACCGACGCCGAACTGGCGATGGTCAAGGCCCGCCTCGCCGCGCGCACCCCCGGCACCATGTTTGCCGACCACGCGGCGCAGTCCACCAAGTCCCTGACAGAACTGCTGCAGGGCCGTCAGTAATGACGCTCGGGACCCGGCGGAAAGTCGAGTGGCTGATCGAGCGCGCGCTGTTCGCCTGCGCCGCCGGATCCGTGCTCGTCACCGCTGGGATCATCGGCGTGCTCGTCTTTGAAACGTACGAGTTCTTCCGTGAGGTGCCGATCAGGGGTTTCCTGTTCGGCACCGTATGGACGCCGCTCTTCTACGACGCGCAGTTCGGCGTGCTCCCGCTGGTGAGCGGCACCATTCTGGTGTCGCTCATCGCCATGCTCGTGGCCATGCCCACCGGCCTGCTCTCGGCCATCTACCTGAGCGAGTACGCCCCGTCGCGCGTCCGGCGCGTGGTCAAGCCCGTGCTGGAGGTGCTGGCGGGCGTTCCCACGGTGGTCTTCGGGTACTTCGCCCTGCTGTTCGTGACGCCGCTGCTTCAGCGGGTCTTCCCCGACCTGGCGTTGTTCAACGCGCTGAGTCCTGGCCTGGTCATGGGCATCATGATCCTGCCGCTGGTGTCGTCGCTGTCGGAAGACGCGTTGCACGCGGTGCCCAACGGGTTGCGCGAGGGCGCCTACGCACTGGGCGCCACCAAGATGCAGGCGGCATTGCGCGTGGTGGTGCCCGCCGCACTGTCCGGTATCTCCGCGTCGTTCATCCTCGCCATGTCTCGCGCGATCGGCGAGACGATGATTGTGGCGATTGCCGCGGGACAACAACCGCGCCTGACCGCCAACCCCATGAATTCGGTGGAGACGATGACCGCCTACATCGTGCAGGTCAGCATGGGCGACACACCCGCCGGGTCGATCGCCTTCCGCACCATCTTCGCCGTGGGCATGTTGCTGTTCCTGATGACCTTCGCGCTCAACCTCGTCAGCGACTGGCTGCGCCGCCGCTTCCGAGAGCAATACTCGTGACCTCCGCCTCTCGCCGCATGGCCGGCGACCGCCTGCTGCAGACCATGAGCATCCTGGTGCTGACGCTGTCGCTCGTCGCGCTGACGGCGCTGCTGTACGACATCTGGTCTGACGGCTGGTCGCGCCTCGACTGGGCATTCCTTACCAGCATGCCCTCCCGTCGCGCATCATCGGCCGGCATCTACCCGGCGATTCTCGGCAGCCTCTACGTCCTCCTAGTGACGGCGACCTTCGCGTTGCCGCTGGGGATCGGAGCGGCGGTGTACCTCGAAGAGTACGGCGGGGGCGGCCGCATCGCCCGCCTGATCGAAATCAACATCGCCAACCTCGCGGGCGTGCCGTCAATCATCTACGGCCTGCTCGGGCTGGGGATCTTCGTGCGGGCGTTTGGGTGGGGGCCGTCGATTCTTTCGGGCGGCGCCACGCTGGGCCTGCTCGCCCTGCCCGTCGTCATTCTCTCCACGCGCGAGGCCCTGCGAACCGTGCCGATGTCCGCGCGGGAGGGGTCGTACGCCCTGGGCGCCACCAAGTGGCAGACCATCTGGCATCAGGTGCTTCCCAGCGCGTTACCGGGTATCCTGACGGGCTTGATCCTTGCAATGTCGCGCGCCATCGGCGAAACCGCGCCGCTCATCACGATTGGCGCCCTGGCCTACATCGACTTCACGCCGTCGGGCGTCATGTCGCCCTTCACAGTGCTGCCCATCCAGGTCTACAACTGGGTGTCCAAACCACAGGTGGCGTTCGCCGAAAACGCCGCGGCCGGCATCATCGTGCTGCTGGTCCTGCTCCTCTCGATGAATGCCGTGGCCATCGTGCTTCGGGACCGCTTCCACAAAGCCCGCGTATGACCACCCTCCTTCGACCCCTGTCGACGATGACCTCGGGCACCGCTCGCCCAGCCACGCCCGTCAAGATCGACGTGCAGGGCATGAATTTCTATTACGGCGCCAAGCAGGCTCTGAGCGACATCACCATCGCCATTCACGCGAACCTGGTCACGGCGTTCATCGGCCCGTCGGGCTGCGGCAAGAGCACCTTCCTGCGCACGCTCAACCGGATGAACCACATCATCCCGGGCACGCGGGTTGAAGGCCGCGTTCACATCGACGGCCAGGACATCTATGCCGCATCCACCGACGTGGTGGGACTGCGCCGGCGCGTGGGCATGGTCTTCCAGAAGTCCAACCCCTTCCCCAAGTCGATCTTCGAGAACATCGCGTACGGCCTGCGGACCAACGGCCTGACGAAGAACCGCGGCGAGATGGAAGGCCGGATCGAGGAAAGCCTCAAGGCGGCCGCGATCTGGGATGAGGTCAAGGATCGGCTGACCGAATCGGCGCTGATGCTCTCGGGCGGCCAGCAGCAGCGGCTGTGCATCGCCCGTGCCCTGGCCATTCAACCCGAAATCCTGCTGATGGATGAGCCGGCGTCGGCGCTCGACCCGATTGCCACCCAGCGCATCGAGGAACTCATCTACCAGCTCAAGGCGTCTTACACGATTGTGATCGTGACGCACAACATGCAGCAGGCGGCGCGTGTCTCTGACAACACGGCGTTCTTCTGGCTCGGCCGCCTCGTGGAGTCGGGTGCTACGGAACAGATTTTCACCAGTCCGACCGAGAAGCTGACGGAAGACTACGTCACCGGTCGTTTCGGTTAACCCCGCAGGATTCAGATATGGAACGCCACGCACGACACTTCCAGGACGAGCTCGACGAGCTCAAGGGCCGACTGCTTGGGATGGGCGGTCTGGCCGAAGAGCGGCTGCGCATGGCCGTGCGCAGCCTCGTTGACCGCGATGGCCGGGTGGTTGAGGCCGTGCTGACGGGCGATGCGGCCATCAATCAGCTGCACATCGAAATGGACGACCGCTGCTTCAAGCTGCTGGCGTTGCAGCAGCCCATGGCGGTGGACCTGCGCTCCATCGTCGCCGCGGTCAAGATCAACACCGACCTGGAACGGGTGGGTGACCTGGCGGTGAACATCGCCGAGGCGGTGCGTCGCTACCTGCAGCACCCGCCGGTCAAGCAGCTGATCGACATCCCGAAGATGGCCGAACTGGCGCAAGTGATGCTGCGCGACTCACTCGACGCGTACGTCCGTCGCGACCTCGGCCTGGCCCAGAAGGTGCTGGCACAGGACGATGAGCTGGATGAGCTGAAGACCCGGGTGTTCCGTGACCTGCTGGCCTGCATGCTGCGCGACGCCGCCACGATCGAACCCAGCCTGGACCTCATCCTCATTTCGCGCCACCTCGAGCGGATTGGCGACCATGCCACCAACGTGGCCGAGGACGTCATTTTCATGGTGTCGGCGAAAGACGTCAGACACCAGTAGGCGGCATTTCGCGTACAATACCGATGATGTCGGCCCGGCTTGTGTGCGTGTCATGCCGCCTGCAGCCTGCGGATCCCCGGTGGCGGCCCTTTTGCAGTGAACGTTGTCAGTTGGCGGACTTGAACCGCTGGCTGCAGGGCGACTACCGGGTTCCTGGGCCGGCCATCGATTCCATCCCCGACGCGCCCGACAATGATCCGTCCACGTGAATTGTTTTATGGCCGACACGCTCACCATCACCGACAACCGCACCGGCAAGCAGTACGACGTTCCCATCGCTGAAGGCACCATCCGCGCGATGGACCTGAGGAAGATCAAGGCATCACCCGAAGACTTCGGGCTGATGACATATGACCCGGCGTTCCAGAACACCGCGTCCTGCCGCAGCAGCATCACGTTCATCGACGGCGACAAGGGCATCCTCGAGTATCGCGGCTACCCCATCGACCAGCTCGCCGAGCACAGCTCCTACCTGGAGACGGCGTACCTGATTTTGTTTGGCGAACTGCCCACCACCCCGCAGCTCGATTCGTGGAGCCACGAAATCACGCTCCACACCATGCTGCACGAGAACATCAAGAAGTTCATGGACGGGTTTCAGCACGACGCCCACCCGATGGGCATCTTCCTGTCCACGGTCGGCGCGCTGTCCACCATTTATCCCGACGCCAAGGAAGTGGGCGACGCCGACGGACGCCGGCTGCAGATCCTCCGCCTGATCGCCAAGGTGCCGAGCATCGCGACCTATGCCTTCCGGCACTCCATCGGGCGGCCCTACGTCTACCCCGACAACGACCTGAGCTTCACCGGCAACTTCCTGAACATGCTGTTCAAGATGACCGAGCTGAAGTACCGCCCGCACCCGGTGCTTGAGCGCGCGCTGGACGTGTTGTTCATCCTGCACGCCGACCACGAGCAGAACTGCAGCACCAGCGCCATGCGCGGCATCGGCAGCTCGCAGGCCGACCCCTACTCGTCATTGGCAGGCGCCGCGGCCGCCCTCTACGGCCCGTTGCATGGCGGAGCAAATGAAGCTGTGCTGCACATGCTCAAGGAGATCGGGTCGGTCAACAACGTGCCGGCATTCATCAAGCGCGTCAAGGGCGGTGAGGGCAGGCTCATGGGCTTCGGCCACCGCGTCTACAAGTCGTACGACCCCCGGGCCAGAATCATCAAACAGACCGCCGACCTGGTCTTCGAGGTCACGGGGCGCAACCCGCTCACCGACATCGCCCTGGAACTCGAACGCATCGCCCTTGAAGACGAATACTTTGTCAGCCGAAAGCTGTATCCCAACGTGGATTTCTACTCCGGCCTGATTTACCAGGCGATGGGATTCCCGCTCGACATGTTCCCCGTGCTGTTCGCCATTCCGCGCACCGCCGGCTGGCTGGCACAATGGGACGAAATGCTGCGGGATTCCGACCAGAAGATCGCCCGCCCGCGTCAAATTTACATTGGCGCGAGCCGTCGCGACTACGTCCCGCGCGAGGCGCGCGGATAACCGGCGGGCTTGCCGCCCATCGCACAGGAGCCTGGATGCTGCTTCGTTTTCTCGGATCGGTCGGCGTCATCGGCTTTGCAGCGGCCTCTCTCGTGGCCGCAGGACACGTGAGCATGCCCGACCAAGCCAAGGGCCCAACCTTCGACTCCGCGCGCGCCTGGGAGCATCTGAAGGCCATGGTGGACCTGGGCCCGCGGCCGTCTGGGTCAGCCGCCCTGCGGCAGACGCGGGCCTACATCACCCGGCAGGTCGCGGCCATGAACCTGACCGTCCAGGAACAGACCTTTACCGCCACCACGCCCGTCGGCGCGGTGGAGATGACCAACCTCATCGTCACCCTGCCGGGCCAGCGCACCGACCGGGTTCTCTTTACCGGGCACTACGACACCAAGATTTTCAAGG
Source organism: Acidobacteriota bacterium (assembly GCA_009694745.1). Classification (GTDB taxonomy): domain Bacteria; phylum Acidobacteriota; class Vicinamibacteria; order Vicinamibacterales; family SCN-69-37; genus SYFT01. Next base: position 15,997 of record SHUF01000032.1, on the reverse strand, counting down.
ACATCCGCTTCGTCGGCGCCAGCGACGGCGCGTCCAGCGGCGCCTTCCTGATCGAACTGCTGCGCGCGCTCAAGGACCAACCCCGCGAGTTCACGTACGAATTCGTATGGTTCGACGGCGAAGAGGCCGTGGCCGCCTGGGATCTCAACACCGACTCCACCTACGGCAGCCGCTTCTACGTCCAGCAGGGCCGCAAGGCCGGCACGCTCTCGCAAATCAAGGCGCTCATTCTGGTGGACATGATCGGCAGCAAGTCGCTGAAGATCGAGCGCGACTCCTACTCTGCCGGCTGGCTCAACGCCATCGTCTGGGCCACCGCCAAACGGTTGGGCCACTCGTCGAAGTTCGTGGACGTGGACACCACGATCGAAGACGACCATCTGCACTTCGTGCGCGCCGGTATCCCCTCGATCGACCTGATTGACCTGAACAACTACAACGCGCTCGGACACTGGCATACGGCGAGCGACTCGCTCGAAAACGTCTCAGCCGCGTCTCTACAGGTCGTCGGCGACGTCCTCCTCGCCGCACTCCCCGACATCGTCGCCTACCTGCGGAAATAAGGCGCGCGTACGGAGGGCACGGGCTTCAGCCCGTGCCACACGTCCCGGGCTGAAGCCCGGGACCTCCGAACAGGCCCGTACAAAAAACAAGCGGCGACTGCCGGTGCAGCCGCCGCGAGTTTTTTCGTGAGTGCGATCGATCTACTTCAGGTGCTTGCTGACCAGCTTGGTCATTTCGAACATGTTGACGGTCGCCTTACCGCCGAAGACGGCCTTCAGCTTGTCGTCCGCCTTGATCATCCGCTTGTTCTTCTGGTCCTGCAGGCCGTTCTTCTTGATGTACGACCACAGACGCTTCGTCACCTCGGTGCGCGGAATCGGCTTATCGCCCACCACCGGCGCGAGCGTCGCGCTGATAGTGACCGGCCGCATGAACGCAGCGTTCGGCTTGCGCGCGGTCTTCTTCTTCGCCGCCGCCTTCTTCACGATTTTCTTCGCGACTTTCTTTGCAGCTTTCTTCTTCGCCATCTCGTCTCCTTGGAAGACGCACAACGCGTCGCGGGCTAGTTTCGCACAATTGTGGTCAATTTCAGAGGAGAAAACACATGCCTCCCCTCTGGGGACGCCTCGGGGCACCCTCTTACGGCTCGACGAGCGATCGCAACTCTGCCTCGCCGAGCACGCCGGGCGCGTGTTTCGCCGCTGCGAAGATCCGCTCCACACGCCCCTCGGTGGCCTCGATGCCGCGCCGTTCGAGCCAGTACACGACGTTGGACTTGCCCGACATCGGCCCCACCTCGATGACCTGCTCGCGCCCCACGAGGCTGGCGGGCACGCCTGAGTAGACGGCATCCATCAGCGCGGCCTCGTTCTTGCGAGCGGCCTTGATGACGGCGGCAGCGTGCACTCCGGTGGCCGTCCGGAAGGCGTCACGCCCCACCACCGGGTAGTTGGGCGGCATGGGCACCCCGCACGTGCGGGCGACCAGCTCGCAGTACTCACCTAGGCGCAGCAGGCTGTCCTGCCGGACGCCCATCAGCACCAGGTTCACCAGCAGCAGGTCCATAGGTGTGTTGCCCACCCGTTCCCCGATGCCCAGCGCCGCGCCGTGCAGGCGCGTGGCGCCCGCCTCCCAGGCCGCCAGAGAGTTGATCACCGCCAGATCGCGGTCACGGTGGCCGTGCCAGTCGATGCCGACCCCGCCCCCGCAGTCATCCACAATCGACTGCACAAACCGGACGACCGCAGCGGCCCCGATGGGCGTGGCGTGCCCCACGGTGTCTGCCACACACACCCGCTTCGCCCCAGCCCGAATGGCCGCGGAGAAGAGCCGCCGGAGCGACTCGGGGTCGGCGCGCGTGGTGTCTTCGGTGACATACATCACCGACAATCCTTCTTTGACGGCAAAGCCGACGGCTTCTTCGGTGAGCCCGACGAGCCGGTCAAGTGTCCAATCTTCCGCATACTGCCGAATGGGACTGGACCCAATGAACGTGCAGCATTCAATCGGAAGGCCGACCCGCTGGGAGATCCGGGCGATCGGGATGATGTCGGCGAGGACGGTGCGCGCAGCGCAGTTGGCCTGCACCCGCAGCCCACTCGTCACGATTTCACGCGCCAGCCGCTCGACATCGTCCGCCACTTGCGCCCCGGCACCGGGTAACCCGATGTCGGCCGTCTCGATCCCCAGCGAATCGATCAGGTGCAGGATGCGGATCTTGTCGTCGATCGAAGGCGTGGTCACCGACGGGGATTGCAACCCATCCCGCAACGTCTCATCGTCGAGCATCACCGGACGGTCCGGCGGAGGCGGAGCCCCCACCTGGTTCCAGTCGTAAATCAGAGGGTGCATTACTTCCTCGCGCGCAGGGTCAGGAGACCGGCGCCTACAATCACGGCGGTCCAGGCAGAGGCGCGTAGGGCGCCTCCACGGACCGCATCGCTCATCATCTCGGCCATCATCGGCTGTGAGCCGCGGCCCAGTTCCCACGCGGCTTCCCGGACCAGATAGTCACGCTGCGCAAGCACCACCCACTGGTCGAAGGCCGTATTCCACACGAGCACAGCCAGGCACAGCCAAAGCAGCAGCAGCGCCCGGGTGCGGGTCATGCTGCATCCGCGCCGCGATACCGGATAACCATCGCGGTGATGTCGTCCCCCTGCGCCGTGCCATGGGTAAATTCGCTGACCGCAGCGAAGATGTGCGAAACCAAGCCCTCAGCGGTCGTCGTGGGCGCCGCCAGAATCGCGGCCAGCAGGCGGTCGTCGCCAAGTTCGTCGCCTTCGGCGTTCATCGCTTCTGACACGCCGTCACTGAAGATGACCACGGTGTCGCCCGGCTGCAGTTGGAGGGTCTCCTGACCGTACGGCGCAAACTCGAGCAGTCCGACGACGGGGCCACCGTCTTCGAGCCGACGCACTCCCGACGGCCCCACGACGAACGGCGGGTTATGCCCGGCATTGGTGTAGGTGAGCGTGCCGTCGGACCCGAGGATGCCGAACATCAGGGTCACAAAACGCGATTCAATGCCCCGCTTGCACAGCACCTGGTTCGCGATCGTGACGAGCTTCGCCGTCCCATCCACTCCGGTAACGTGCGACGCAAACATCCCCTGCATCAGCGCGCTCAGCAAGGCCGCAGGCGGGCCCTTGCCCGCCACGTCGCCGAGTGTGAACCCCAGGGCTTTGCCGCCAAAATCGAGGTAATCAAAGAAGTCGCCACCGATCGATCGGCACGCGATGGACGCGGCGGCGGCCTCCGCGAAACGCAGATTTGCCAGCGGCTTCGGCATCAACGCCTGCTGAATCTCGGCCGCGATCTTCATTTCGTGCTCCATCCGCGACTTCTCCACCTTGTCGCGGTAGAGCTGCGCGTTCTGGATGGCCGACGACGCCTCAGACGCCATGGTGGCCAGCGCCTTGCGCGTCGAGGTCGACAGCAAGGTACCCTTCTCGCGGCTGTCGAGATACAGCACGCCGATACGCCGATCCTCGGTATTCGCGTCGGCCGTTTCCACATACAACACGGCGTTGAGCGGAACACAAACCACGTTGCGGATACCGAGCGCCACCGTCCCCTGGTGCACATCGGCCAAGGCACCGTCGAGCAGGTCGGCCATCACCTGGGTCTGGCCTGTACGGAAGACCTCTTCGGGAATCTTGCGGCTGATGTTGAACGTGGCGTCGTTGAGCGTGACCTTGCCGCGCCCGCGACCGAGCTTGAACTCCAGCACATCACCTGCGCCGGCCAGCATGATGAACGCGCGTTCCGCCCCCGAGACTTCCACGGCCGCATCAAGGACCAGCGTGAGCACTTCCTGAAGCACGCGACCGGAGCCGAGCGATCGGAAGTCCTCGAGCAGTGCCGTAATCTGCCGCAGGTCGTCGCGCGCCCCGGTCATCGAACGCGACGACGCCGACGTCGCGTCGCCGAAGTGGCACACCATGTCGGCGCCGCCGCCCCGGCCCAGCCGGATGCGATCACCGGACTTCAGCGGCTGCGAGGTCAGGGGCTGATCGTTGACCGACGTCCCGTACCTGGACTGCAGATCCCGAACCATCCACACGCCGTCGATGCGCTCGATGACGACGTGCTCACGCGACACTTCACTGCCGCCCAGTCGCAAGCCATTGTTTTCGCGGCGGCCGATGCTGAACGGCGAACTGTCAACCACCACGGTGCGCTCGCCTTGCGCGTCCGTGACTTCCAGTCGGAGGGGTTCGAGGGGGGGCTGTCCGGTGCTCATCTCCTAAGCATCTTACCGGAACCGGAGCCGCGAATCAGCCGAGCCGTGAGGTAGGTGGCCACCGGCACGGCCGCCCAGGCCGCCCACCGCATCCAGGTGCCCTCGGGCGTCATCGGCACAAGCCAAGCCGAGAGGGCCGTGATCGCCACGCCGACCAGCCCTACCGCCGCACGCGACCGAGGTTGCGGCCGTGCGACGACGGCCGGTGTTTCCATAGTCGGCGTGCCGCACTTGTAACAGACGATGGCCTTGTCAGCGATGATGGCGTTGCACGATCGACACGTCACGCGAGCTTCTCCGGTTACGATACTTGCCGTCTCAGTATGCTCTTTCCGCTTCGCGACGTCATACCGTCGCGCACCACACCGGTCGTCACCTGGGTCCTGGTCGGATCCAATGTGCTACTGCATCTCTGGCTGTGGCTGGGGCCGGGGAGCGCTGACACGCGCGACGCCATCTTCGCCACCTGGGGCGTGATTCCGGCGGCCTTTTCCTGGGTGACCGCGGTGACGTCGATGTTCCTGCACGCCGACCTCCTGCACCTGGGCAGCAACATGGTCTGCCTTTGGATTTTTGGCGACAACGTCGAGGACCAGATGGGGCACGGCCGCTTCCTGGCCTTTTATCTCCTGTGCGGCATCGTCGCGGCTCTGGCCGAGACCTGGGCGATCCCGGAGTCGCTGTTGCCCATGGTGGGCGCCAGTGGTGCCATTGCGGGAGTGATGGGGGCGTACTTCGTCATGTTCCCCGGCTCGCGGGTGCTCGTGCTGCTGTTCCTCGTGGTCTACGTCGGCGTGATCGAAGTGCCGGCCGTGTTTTTCCTGGCCTTCTGGTTCCTCATGCAAGTGCTCGGAGGGCTCGCGCGAACTTCCGAGGTCGCGGCAACAGGAGGCGGCGCCTTCTGGGCGCACGCGGCGGGATTCATTGCGGGGGCCATTGGCGCCCGACTGCTCCGACGCAAGGACCGCGCCGAGTGGGAGTGGCGCGAGCCGGGGCGACCCGTGTAAATGGACAAATGGCACAAATGTCCGAAATGGCGAAATGTCGGACAAACCAATGTTCAGAATGCGCCGCCGCCTTTGGCGCGAATTTCTGCACCGACAGTCGCGAGCTCCACCATCAGTTTCTCCCACGCAGCGGCGTACTCAGCTTCAGGCATGGTGGCCTTTTTCCGCTTCAGGTCATCAATCTGTAGCGTCAAGAGTTCCTGCTTCTGAAACAACATCTGCACGGCCGGGTCGGTGGCCTTGGTTTCGGCGCCCGCATCCAGATGCGTCATGGTCGCGAGTGTGCCGTCTTCGCCCGTGGCTGACATGGCTTCGCGCCCGACACCGTCGCCGTTGTCTTCCAGAATCGCGCGTTCGGTCACCAGCAGGCCCTTTTGTTCGAAGTACTGCTTCACCACTCTCGAGGCGAAGAAAAAGGCCTCCCATATTGAAATCCGCGTGTTTTTGTCCAGGTCGGCTGCGGGAGCATTCAGCGCCTGTACGAATCCGTCGGCAAACACCGTGGCGTATTTCTGCGCCGGCGTGCTGGTGGACGTGATGATGATTCGCCGATTGCCGGTGAGCCCGGCGGCGAATGGAAAACTCGCGCTGGAGCTGTTGACGAAGACCACCCGCGAACGGATGGGCGTCAGCACGGCCTTCCAGTCAGCCACGGTGAGATCCGGCCCAACGAGATTGAACTTCGCCGCCGTCCCTTCCGCCGTGCCATGCCCGATGAGCATGACAAACAGCACGTCTTCCGCCTTGAGGGTCTTTGCCAGGCGATCGAATGTCGCGCGCACGTTTTCGGCCGTCGCGCGTTGCTCGCCTTCGCCGGCTTGCTCGGCCATCACGGTCAGCAGCGACGCGTCCATCTTGAACTTCTCGCGGAAGGTGGCGGCCAGCTGGTCGAGCCACCCCCGGTGTTGCTTGGCGAAGGTCGGTTCGCCCGACGCACCCTGAATCAGCACAGCGTGGCGCGCCGGCTGGGCCGCGGCCACGCCAGGCAGCAGCGCGACGAAACAGAGTCCGATCAGAGCTCGTGTCATGAGTGCTTTCACCGATGGGCTCACTTCCGAATCGCCGCGAGCAACAAATCCTGCGCACGGGCAAAGGTCGGAGCCTGTTCCAGTGCCTTGAGCGCTTCGGCCTTGGCTTCGGCCTTCCTGTCGAGCCCAAGGTACGCCTCGGCAAGGTCCGCGTGGGCCTCGGCACGGTTGGTCGGCCCGAGGGCCAACACGGCCTGCAGTTCGGCCAACGCGCCCGCATAGTCTTTCTTCGCAAGCGCCCGGCGGCCGAGTTGCGCGTGGGCCTCCACGTCGTACGGATCCACATCGGCCACAACACGAAGGGCGAAGTCTTCGTTCGCGGTGTCACCGGCCTCGCGCGCCATGCCGGCCAACTTGCGCGCTGCCGTCAGGTTGTCGTGATCCCACGTCAGCAATTCGTGCCATTGCTGGCGCGCCCTGGCGGCGTCGCCCTGCTTCTCAAAGACCCCGGCCAACAACTCTCTCGGGTTGTCCTTCTCGGTGGCCATCGGCGCGAGCACAATCGCACGCTCCAGTGCCGCAGTGGCTCCGGCCACGTCCCCTTCGTTGAGCAGCGCCTGACCAAGCGACCACTGGGCGATGTAACTACCCGGGACCTTCGCGGCCAGTGCCTTCTGCCCCTCAACGGTCAATGGTTTGCCGCGCTCAGCTGCGGGACGCGGCTCGGCCAGCGCCCTGGCCAGCGCCCCGTATTCCTTTTCCACAAACGCCTTGAACGAGACATCCACCTCGTCCACGGTCTGTGCAAACGCCTTCGCGAAGGCTTCGACGTCTTTCGCACCTCCGGCATACGCGGCCAACAGACGCCGCAGTCCCTCGTCGCCGTGCGTGGCCACCAAATGCTCAGTCAGCAGGGACGCTTCGAAATACGCGAGGGAAATATCGGGAAGGCGCTGGAACGCGTTTGGCAATCCCTTGACGCCAAACGTCCGATTCGCCGCCAACGCGCGTGCAAAATCAATGGTCTGCTCCCTGCCCCACGCCTTGTTGTAGCGGTGTTCCTCGAACACTGAGATGCCTTCGGTGAGCCACCGGGGCACGCGGTAGTTCGACGCCTGAAGGGAAAAGACATGCGCAATCTCATGCCACAACGTCGCCTGCCAGCTGAACGTCCCTGGCGGTCGAGCCTTGGGCGAATCCATCGTGATGACGCGCCCGAAACACGCGCCCAGTGCGAACGTGATTCCGCCGAACCCCTGCGTCCGAACGGCGAAGTCATCGTGCTTGGAAAACACCTCGACGAGGATCGGCTCCTTGGGCGTGAAGCCATACCGGGTGGCAAACGTCTTGTACGCAAGATCGGCCAGCGGCAGCGCGTAGGTCTTGAGGACCCCTGCCTCTTCTTTGGCGAACTTGAAAATGAAGTCGCCCGACGGCACGCTCTCGAAGCCATCCACCAGATCCAGCGACAGCAGGAGGTTGTATGTGGCGCCGTTGAAGGGGTCCATCTTGAACGCCGTTTCCAACGCCTGACGAGCGGCGGTCTCATCACCTGCGCGCATCAGGTAGGTGCCCAGTTTCGCAAACCCCTCCGGGTCCTCCGGATCCACCGTCGTCGCCCGCCGGGCGAAGACCACGGCGTCATCAAAGCGGTAGAGGCGCTCAGCCTGCTCCCCCATGATGCGATACCCGCGTCCGAACAACGGATTCACGGCTATCGCACGAGCGATGGCGGCATCGACATCCGCTGTGCGCCCCTCGGCGTAGGCCAGCGCCGCGCGGTATGCAGACTCCTCGGCCGTCCCCGCCCGCACGGCCGCTACGCGATCGAGTGCAGCAGCCGCCGCGCTCTTATCTTCTTCGTTCAGCTCGTGCTCGGCTGTGAGCAACCAGACATCAGGATGCGCCGGCGCGAGTTTGCGCGCGGTCTCGAGTGATGCCGCCACCTCGGCCTGATCCATATCCACCAGGTCGGGGATCGTCCGCGCCAGACCGAGGTGCGCGGGAATCCAACCCGGGTCGGCCTCGAGTGCCGCGCGATAGCTGCGCAGGGCATCGGCGTTCTGGTGTTTCTCAAGGAACATGTCGCCCCACGAGGCTTCCATGTCGGCTTGCTGTAGCGGCAACTGCCCGATGCGCTGAAAAATGGTATTGGCCAGCCTGAAGTCACCCGTCGCTGCGGCAGCGCGCGCCATGCGGAATGAGTTCTCCGGCGTCATGTCGTACGACTGCTGGAGCATCTTGCCCAGGCGGGCGCGGCCTTCGTCGCGCTTGCCCTGACGGATGTCGATCAACCCGAGTTCCAGCAGCGCATCACCCATGTCGCCGGCGTCCACGAGCGGCGTCAGGCGAGTGCGTGCGCCTGCATCCTTGCCCTCGAACACTTCGATGAGCGCCAGGGCAACGGTCTTCGTGTCAGCCGGCGCGGTCACCGTGGTGGCAATGGCGCGGGCGCGTTCCAGATTGCTGCGTCCCAGCGCCCGTCGCACATGTCGCACCATCGTCTCTGCGGTCGGCGGTTCTTCCTGCGCGGCCTGCGACCACGGCGCGGCCATGGGTCCGGAGGCCAGACACAGGATCGCGATACCGGCAAGCAGCCACGCGCGCTTTGACATATGCGAACAATTTATCACTTCGCGCCGTTCAGATCGCGCGAGGATTGCGCAGCGCACGCGTCTCTATCCGCAGGCGCGCCCGCAGCGCGATTCCGAACAGCACGGTCATGACTGGACCGCTGATCCAGGCCGACAGCAACAGCGCCGTTCCTGCCAACTCGCCGAAGACTGCGATGTAGTTGGGATGGTCCACGTAGCGGTACGGGCCCGAACGCACGAGAGGTACATCTGGCAATACCAGCACTTTGAAGGTCCAGCGCTCACCGAGATTCGCAATGGCCCAGTACTTCAGCGCCTTGCTGGCTACCAGTAGCAACAGACCGGCCACCCACCATGAGGGTGCACTGGGATCAACCACGGCGCCGGCGACTCGGCTTGCGCGCCAGAGGCCTTCGCCACCCATCATCAGGAAAGCCGCCGGATAAATCACCGAGAGCCAGAGGTACACATCACCCTTCGGCTCGACCGCCCCACGCGCGCGGAGTCGTGTCTCGTTCCGCATGGACAAACGCGTCTCAGCGAGGAGCACCCCGATCACCACCGCGACTGCGAACACCACCGCTGAAACTGTCATGCCGCGTCTCCGGCGTACCACACCAATCGCGTGACCATCGACGGCGCCATTCGCGCACCTGCGCCCACCACGTTGATCGCGGCCCTTGAGCCGACCAGTCTGCGCATCCACCGATTAAACCGCAGCTTCGACCCCAGTGTCGACGCGCGTGCGGCTGTCAGTTTGCCTGCCGCCAGCGTCATGTCGCCCGAGGCGAGCGCCTCAAGTGCGGCCGCTGCGGCAAGCATTCCTCCCCGCATCGCAATGTGCATCCCGTCCCCGGTCATCGGATCAACGAATCCTGCGGCGTCGCCGGCCAGCAGTAAACCCGGCATCCCGGCCACGTCACAATCCACCGCCAGCGGGCCCAGCACATGCGGCGGCCCAATCGGTCGCCACGCGTGTGTGCGCTCGCGTAGTCGCGGGTCAGAAGCCAGCACTCTCCGGATCACGTCTTCGGGCGTGCGGCCGACCGGCTTCCGCCCGGTGACGATGCAGATGTTGGTGATGCCGGCGCCGATCGGGGCGAGGCCTACGTAGTGCCCTGGACGCACGTGCATCTCCCCCATCGAGGACATGCCGTCCACATCAGTGGCATACCCGCCAAACGCCCATCGTCTAGGCCTCGCTGGGTGCCGGCTGAGATTCGCCGCGCGTGCGAGTGCCGAGCGCCGTCCATCGGCGGCGATCGTGAGCATCGCGGGCATTCGGATGGTCTGGCCGTTGTCGCGTCGCACCGCCACGCCGGCCATCACGCCAGGCCGACCGGGTTCGGTGCGCCAGACCGGGCCGAGCACCCGCACGCCACACTCGAGGTGGGCGCCGGCGGCGACTGCGGCCTGCGCCAGCCACTGGTCGAAGTGCACGCGCGGCACGGCGAGCGCCACCTGCCCTTCGGGGTACGCACCCCGCACGGCGATATCGGGCGTTGTCACCAACATACCGGTCATACGCTCGGCAATATCGAGCGGCCCACCCGACAGGCCAAGGTTTCCCAGCAGGCCGACGGCGCCTGGATTGAGGGTATCGCCGCAGAGTTTCGGGCGCGGCAGGGTATCCCGCTCGAGCATCAAGACACGCACACCCGCCCTGGCGAGCACCAACGCGGCGACGCTGCCGGCGGGGCCTGCACCAACCACGAGCACGTCGATCATCGCGTCCTCATCCGCATCGGGTCCTCATCCGCATCTCGTCCTCATGCGCGGCGAAGGACCAGAGCGCTGTTCTTGGAGCCGAACCCGAGACAGTTGCACAGCGCGGCCTCGACCTGCACACGACGCGCGACATTCGGAATCACATCCAGCGGGCATTCCGGATCAGGCGTCGTCTGGTTAATGGTCGGGGGCAGGACACCCCTCGCCAGCGCCAGCGCCGTGCTCACAACACCGGCCGCGCCGCTTGCGCCCTGCGGATGGCCAATCATCGACTTGATCGACGAGCCAGGGACGTCGGCGGCCCGGGCGCCAAAGACGCGACCGACGCACTGCATCTCCACGGCGTCATTGAGGCGGGTGGAGGTGCCGTGGTAACTGACGTACCCGATCGCCTCGGACGGCACACCCGCCCGCGTCAGCGCGAGCCGCATCGCGCGCACGATCTCGGTGCCTTCTGGGTCCATCTGCACGCGGTGATAGGCGTCACACGTGGATCCGTACCCGTCAATCGTGGCGTACACGCGCGCTCCGCGCTCGCGGGCGCGATCAAGACGCTCGAGCGTCAACATCCAGGCGCCCTCACCGAGCACGAATCCATCCCTGGCTCCATCAAAGGGCCTTGACGCTTCGGCAGGCCGGTCGTTACTCGCGCCCGACATCACCCGCATCCGAGAGAACCCAACCATCATCCCTGGCGTCACACAGGCGTCGGCGCCGCCGGTCACGAGCACGTCGGCGTCGCCGCTGCGAATGAGGCTGGCGGCATACCCAATCGCATCGGTGGGACTTGTGCACCCGGTCGAGATCACGTGACTGATGCCACGCAGTCCCAGGGCGATGGAAATCTCACTCGACACCATGCCCACGGTCGAGACCGGAATGGCGTAGGGCGAGACGCGGTGGTGATGGCCGCCGAAGAAGTCTCCGTAATGGCGTTCGGCGACATCAATGCCACCCGCCCCGCTGCCAATGACCACGCCGGCGTCGAACGTCCCGCCGGCGAGTCCCGCATCGTCAATCGCTTCGCGCGCCGCCAGCACGGCGATGCGCGACACCTTGGCGTATCGCCGCTCGTCGTCTCGCGCGTCGAGCGGCCTCACCACAAGAGCCGCGGCGACTGCGGCGTCAGGCACCGCGGCGGCCACACGACAGGACAGCGCCGAGGGATCAAAGTGATCGATGGTACGTGTCGCGCTTCGGCCTGCACAGACGGCGTCCCAGAACAACTCGCGTCCCACACCGAACGGCGACACCACACCAATACCGGTGATGGCCACGCGGGGCAACGAGTCGGGCATGCGCCTATAGTATGGTGCCGTTGTGACTCTCCTATTGCGCGCAGGTCTGGCGGGCCGTTGTTTTGCCCTAGCTGGCGGTCTGGTCTTTGCCGCGTCGCTCGCGTACTTCTTGTTCGCGTACTGGCAATACGGTCTCGTGACAGGCCCCTGGACCACCGACGGCTGGACGGCCATCACCGCCAACGTCGCCCTGTTCACGGTGTTTGCGTTGCATCACTCGGTGTTCGCCCGCACCGGAATCAAAGCCGCCATCAGCACACGGGTATCGCCGCCACTCGAACGCGCCACCTACGTCTGGATCGCATCGCTGCTGTTTCTGTTCACGCTCTGGGCGTGGGCGCCGGTTTCCGGACTCACCTGGCAGGTGACAGGCGCAGCGGCGTGGCTCCTGTATGCGGGCTGGCTCGCGGGTTTGCTGTTGACCGCCGTTGCCTCATCCGCCCTCGACCCGCTCGATCTCGCCGGCGTCCGGCAGGCCTTCGGCCACGCCCCGCCTGGGGACATGACTCTCAGCACCACCGGCGCCTACGGCCTGGTCCGGCATCCGATCTACCTGGGCTGGGTCCTGCTTGTGTGGAGTGTGCCGATCATGACCGGCACCAGACTGGTCTTTGCGGCCATCAGCACGCTGTATCTGGTGGTGGCGATTCCGCTCGAGGAGCGGCAGATGCGCCGCACCCTGGGACCGGCCTACGACACCTACGCCCGCGCCGTCCGCTGGCGCATGATCCCCGGCGTCTACTAGCGAAAAAGACGTCGGAGGTCCCGGGCTTTAGCCCGGGACGAGCGGCACGGGCTGAAGCCCGTGCCCTCCGAGCCGTCTCCGCTACGCCGAACTGGAAACCACCTTTAGTCGTCGAGGAAGATCATCGACTGGTGTGACGGGATCTCGAACCGGCGGCGGCACTTGGCGCAGTTCACCGTGTCGTCCACCCGATACAGATGGTCGCGCAGTTTCTCGAACAGCGCGCGATCCCGCTGATCACCCCCGCCCGGCATGCGCTCCTTCTTCTCCCGCAGCAACCACTTGATTTGATAGTCGTCGCGATGCCCGCATTGCGGGCACCGGAGCGACATCGCCTTCATTTCGGGGCTCTCGGTGAAACAGTCCCGTTCGTTCAGCGCCATGCGAGCCATTGTACGACTTTCGTAGACTTAAGAGGATGCCCCTTCGTCCCGCGGTTGTCTTCTACGTCTCCGGTCACGGCTTCGGCCACGCCTCACGCGAAATCGAGGTCATCAACACCCTCGGCGCCGCACGACCCGACCTGGCCATCATCCTCCGCACCGCCGTCGCCTCGTCATTGCTGACGCGTACGCTCCGCGTCCCGGTGATCTGCCTCGATGGCCCCTGTGACACCGGCGTCATTCAACGCGACAGCGTGACGCATGACGATGAAGCGACGGTGCGGGAGGCGGTGGCGTTTCACCAGACGCTGCGGGAGCGCACAACGGCTGAGGTCGAACGGCTCGCGACGTGTGATGTGCAAGCCATCGTCGGCGACATCCCTCCGCTGGCGTTCGAGGTGGCGGCGGAGATCGGGGTGCCCTCGATCGCCATCGGCAACTTCACCTGGGACTGGATTTATGAGTGGTATCCGGAAGCCCTTCGGCAGGCGCCGCATCTCCTTGAAGACATCAGGCGCAGTTACCGCCGCGCCGCGCGCGCACTCGAACTTCCTCTCTCAGGCGGCTTTGACGTATTCCCCTCAGTGACGGCCATCCCCTTCATCGCGCGCCATTCGCAATGGACGCGCACCGACGCGCGGCGGCGTCTCGGCCTGGATCGGGCGCGCCCTCTGGCGCTGCTCTCATTCGGCGGGTACGGCCTGCCGCGCCTGGACATCTCACTTCTGGATTGCCTGGCTGACTGGACGATTCTGCTGACCGATCGGATTACAGAGGGAGGCGCGCAGCTGCCAGAACACGTGCGTTTCATTTCCGAGGAGTCGTTCGCCGGCGACCTTCGCTACGAGGACCTGGTGGCGGCGGCCGATGTGGTGGTCACCAAGCCCGGCTACGGGATCATCAGCGAGTGTGTGGCCCATGACACAGCCATCCTCTATACGTCGCGCGGACATTTCCGAGAATACGACCTTATGGTGGGGCAGATGCCGTCACTCCTCCGGTGCCGATTTATCAGCCAGGACGACTTATTCGCGGGTCGATGGTACGCGGCGCTCTCGGCGCTGATGCGGCAGCCATCCGCGCCAGTACGGTCTGGCACCGATGGCGCCAGCCATGCGGCTGCGGCTATTCAGGCCGTGGTAGACACGTACAGTGCGCGAGCGTCCAGATCCTCGGCCGATTGACCTTCTCGGTCCAATCGGGCACGAACCCGGCGCACGCGAAAAGCGCCGTCATGTCGACGTCGGCTTTGAATCCGATGTGCACGGTAAACGGCGATATCCACTGTTCCACCCGCGAGAGCAGGGGATGCGCACTGCGGAAGTGATTGAGCACCACAATGCGGCCGCTCGGCCGGCACACCCGCCGCATCTCGAGCAGGACCTTCACGGGATCGGGCACCACTGAAATCAGGTACGGCGCATAGACGATGTCGAAACTATCGTCCGGGAATCGCAGGTCGGCGGCATCCATCTGGAAGAGCCTGGGCCGCAGGCCTTCGCGCGCCACACGGGCCTCGGCCCGGTCGAGCATCTCAGAGGAATAGTCGATGCCGGTGACGTCGGTGCCGGCCTGATACAGCGACAGGTTGAGGCCTGTGCCGACGCCAACCTCCAGAATCCGCCGCCCCGCCGTGTCGCCCATCGTCGCAACAGCGCGACGCCGGCCGCCCTGCAACACGGGGCCGAACGCCACATCGTAGATGGCCGACAGGTTGGCGTACACCTGCGCCATCACGTCGTTCTCGACCTCTGCCATCGAGAGGTCTTGCGGAGACTTCCCGGAACTCATTGGTGGCGCCATGTGAGAACAAATGCCGGCGGAAAATTGCGCCACACCACGCGGCGCTCAGGGCCCGAGCCCATCCGTTCACTCAACGCCCGGCGAAACGACTTGGCCAGGGGCGTCGGGTAGCCGTTGACATACTGGAAAGTTGTGAACGTGCCGCCGGGTCGCAACGACGCGGCGATGGCATCGAGAATCGCCGTGGTGACTTCAACAGGGAGGCTGGCAAACGGCAGCCCGGAAATGATGTGGTCGGCCGGAAACATGTGGCGCGCGTGCAACAGCGCCGGAAGGTCGGCCGCCGACGCGCACACCGCCTCGATTCGCGGAAACCGCCGGGCTATCGCCGCCACAAACTTGGGTTCGATATCGATGGCCAACGCATGCGCGTCTGGCCCCAGCTGCTCGGAGATGGCACTTGTGACCACGCCGGTGCCCGGACCCAGTTCGACGACGGTCGTCGGTCCGGTCAAGTTGAGGCCGCGCACCATTTCTGCGGCGAGCGTACGGGAGCTCGGCGCCACGGCGCCCACGGTTCTCGGGCTCCTGACAAACCGGCCGAGCATCAGTAGGTGCGCGTTCATCGCTCGGGCACTATACCTTGAATGGACGGGGGGACGGCCAGCGCGGCCAGCAGGTGTTCGCCGGCCTCCGGGCTGCCGTGCAGGGTGCTGATGCGCAAGCCCTCCACACGACCCCTGAGTGCGCGGGCGATCGCCGTGCTGAATTCGTGTCCCGCCGCACCGGGTTCGGCCGACGAGCGCAACTGGTCCAACAGGGCCTCGGGGAGCCTGACGCCCACCACTTCGCTGGCGTGGAATTCGGCCTGCCGCACGCTTTCGAGCGCGACCACACCGGCGATGATGGGCACGCCGGCAGCGCGGAGCCTCGGCAACACCGCATCAAAGGCGTCGAGATCAAAGATTGGCGGCGTCAGCAGGTACTCGGCTCCGGCCTCGATCTTGAAATCGAGCCGGCGCCATTCGGCGTCGAGTTCTGGGGAAAACGGATTCACCGCCGCGCCGATATAGAACTCAGTGGGGGCCCCGAGCGACCCGCCGCCGATATCCAGGCCGCGGTTGAGGCGCGACGCCATGTTCAGCAGCCCGATGGCATCCACCTCGAACACCGACGTGGCGTCGGCGTAGGCCGTTTGCGGCGCCGGGTCGCCCGTGGTGAGCAACACGTTACGCACACCCATGGCGTGCGCGCCGAGCAGGTCGGACTGCCGCCCCATGAG
>SHUF01000031.1 GCA_009694745.1 Acidobacteriota bacterium | reverse complement strand
TTGGTCGGTAAACTCGTGGCCGTCACGCATGTGGGCTCGGCTCCGCTGCCCGACAACACCAACACTGCGGCGATGACTGACGGCATCCTGGCGGAGGGCGATCTGATGCCCGATGCCGCGCTCATCGACCAGCAGGACCAGCGGCGTTCGCTCTCTGAGTGGAAGGGCACGCCGGTGCTCCTCACCTTCATCTATACGCGCTGCCCTTTGCCGAATTTCTGCCCGGCGATGAACCGGAATTTCGCGTCCATCCAGAAGAGCCTGGCCGCCGACCCCGCGCTCGCCGGACGCGTGAAGCTCATCTCCGTCTCGTTTGATCCCGAGTACGACACACCGGCCGTCCTGGCGGGATTCGCCAAGATCTTCCAGACTGACCCCGCGGTGTGGACGTGGCTCACGGGCGACCGCGTCACCACCGATCGACTGGCGGCGAAGCTTGGTGTCAGTGTCATCCGCGAGGACGCATCCCCCACCGCTGTCGTCCACAACCTGCGCACCACCCTCATCGATACCGACGGGCGCATCGTCAAGATCTACTCGGGCAGCGAGTGGATGCCGTCGGCCGTGCTCTCGGACGTGCGTGCCGTCATCAAGTAATTTCCCCGCGGGCGCCACGCCGCCGCGATCGGCGTTTACGCCAGCCGAACGGCGCGTGATCAATCGGCTCACCACGCCGGATCGGGTGCAGGCGTTTCTGAATGGGCTCACGTACAACACTGAGCCGCCGCCGGGGGGACCGCAGCAGCGGACCTTCCGCAGCGTGGTGGCCACGCGCACCGCCCATTGCCTGGAAGCCGCGCTCACGGCCGCGGTGATTCTGGAACAACACGGCTATCCACCCACGGTCATGAGCCTTGAGTCGGAGGATGGCCTGGACCACGTGATCTTCGTGTACCGCACCCGTACCGGCTGGGGATCGGTGGCCAAATCGCGCGACCCCGGCCTCTTCGGACGCAAACCGGTGTTCCGGTCGCTGCGGCAGATGGCGCTGACGTACTTCGACCCCTTCATCGACACTACCGGCCGCGTGACCGCCTACGGCATGGTGGACCTGCGCGTGCTGGGGAACTACGACTGGCGGCTATCGTCCGGTAATGTCTGGAAAGTGGAACGGCTGCTGTACGAGATTCCTCACCGGAAGATCCGGTCGTCCGACGCGCGCGTGGATCGCCTGCGCCGCAGGTATTTCACGTTCCGGCGTGAACACCCTGGGGTGAAACCGGTGGCCTACTACGATCAGCGGACGTGGAGCGAAATTCCGGAGAAGTTCCGCCGAGCAGACCGCACCGCGAGAAAGGGCGAGACAAGCGGCGGTCAGTCGCGTTAAACTGAGGGTTCGTTACGTGGGCGGCTAGCTCAGCTGGGAGAGCGCTGCGTTCGCAATGCAGAGGTCGCGAGTTCGATCCTCGCGCCGTCCACCAATTCTTCGCTACGCCGAGGGTTTCTTCGGCTTCAGATCGTCCAGCAACCCGCGCACGGCGTTCACCGCGTTGGCGTGAGCCCCCAGCACGCGGTGGTACCCGTCGAAATCCAGCGACGTTACGGGTGTGTCGGCCGGCAGCGCGTCAACCGCCGGAGCCATCTTCTGCAGCTCCTCTGCCGAGGTCACCGCCCCCAGCCACGCGTTTTTGAACGCCATTACCGCATTTTCTGAGTCACGCGACATCACCGCCTCCTGCCCCGACAGTATATCGGGCCGGGTGCTAGTATGAACTTACCCATGCCGTCTCGGGTCGCGACCGTCTTCTACGCCGGGCTGATCGCGCTCGGCGCGCTCACCACGGCGCCCATCCACGCCCAGGCGCCGACGGCGCAGAGCCTTGCCCTGTCTCTGCAGAAACGCTACGCCACCATTCGCGACTTTCGCGCTGACTTCACGCACACCGTGCAGGGCTCGGTCCTTCGCACCGTGCGCACAACCGAACGTGGCGAATTGAAGGTCATGAAGCCAGGGCGCGTCTTCATGACGTACGGACCGCCGCAGAAGAAGTCGTTTGTGGCGGATGGCCTCACCGTCAAAACCTACATCCAATCCGACCGCACCGGCACTGTTGGGCCGATGCCGCAGGGCGACGACCTCTCAGTGGCGATCCTCTTCCTCGCGGGCCGCGGCGATCTGGTCAAAGACTTCCTGGCGTCGATGCCTGCCGTGCAGCCCGCCGGCGAGTGGCAACTGGACCTCGTGCCCAACAAGCGCCAGGAAGACTTCGCGACGCTCACCCTGTTCGTAGATCGGCAGACACTCGCCTTCCGTGGTTTGGGCACCGCAGACCATCTAGGTGGGTCGTTCGTCTTCCGCTTCACCAACCTACGTGAGAACACCGGGTTGAAAGACACCGACTTTCGCTTCACGTTCCCAAGGGGCACTCATGTCATTGAAACCGGGCGCGGGAAGTAACCGGACCTCTCGCCTTCTGCTCGTCGGCGTCATGCTGACCGCGCTGAGCGCCTGCGCCACTGCCGGCGGCATGCGACAGGCGCAAAATGCCGAACAGGCGCAGGACTTCGACCTGGCGGTGGCTCACTACTCGCGCATCGTCAGAGCTGAACCCGACAACCGCGCCGCGCGCCTAGGTCTGGAACGCGCCAAGCTCCGCGCGTCCGAAGTACACCTCGGTCGCGGCCGTCGCGTCTTCTCCCAGGGGCGATACGACGATGCGGTGGTGGAGTTGCAGGTGGCGTACGAACTCAACCCGACGAGCGGGGTGATTGAAGACGACCTGCGGATGGCCCGTGCCGCCCAGCGAGCCAAGCTGGCCGCGCCTGCTGAAGGCGAAACCGCGCTTGAGTCGGTGCTGACGCGCACACGCAACCTGCCGCCGAGCGGATTCGAATTGCCCGAGGCGCCGATGCCCTCGGCCATCGACACAGGAGCGCAGTCCACCAGCCGGCAGGTCTACATGATGCTGGGCAAGCTGGCGGGATTCAGCCTGGTGTTCGATCCGCAGTTTCAGGATGCGCCCGTTTCGATCAGCTTGAAGGAGCCAACCGTGCGCCAGGCGCTGGACGCGGTGGCCCAGAACACGCGTACGTTTTACAAAGTCACGGCGCCCAAGACCATCACCGTCATTCCCGACAATCCGAACAAGCGCCGCGAGTACACCGAAGAGCAGATTCGCACCTTCTTTGTCAGCAACCTGGACATGAAGGAAGTGGTCGATCTGCTTCGGGTGGTAGCCGACATCCGGAGTATTCAGCCGGTCAGCACCAATACGCTGACGGTTAGAGATACGCCCGAGCGGCTGGACGCAGTGGCGCGGCTTCTGGGCGCCATCGACAAGGCCAAAGCCGAGGTCATTGTTGACGTTGAGATCTTGGAAGTGGATCGCACCAGCATGCGCGACTACGGTCTGCAAATCGCCTCGCCGGGATCAACGGGTATTGATGGCGCGGCGGGCATTGATCAGCCGCTCACCCTGCGCAGCCTTCGCAACATCACGCAGTCGGACATCCTCATGTCGGGCGTGCCGGCGCTCTACTATCGCCTGCTGAAGACCGACTCGAACACGCGGACGCTGGCCAACCCCCACATCCGCACCCTGGACGGCGTGCTGGCGCGCGAGGAGATGGGTGAACGCGTGCCGGTGCCCACATCGCAGATCGTGCCACTGGGCCAGGGCGGCAACAGCCTGCAATCCATCCAGAACATCACGTACGAGCCGATCGGCATCAACATCGACGTGACGCCACGATTTCACGCCAACAACGACGTGACGCTGACAGTGAAGCTGCAGATGAGCACTGTGTCGGGCACCGGCTTCTCGGGCTACCCCACATTCGGCAACCGGTCGGTGCTGACCACGGTGCGGCTCAAGGATGGGGAGACCAGCATCGTCGCGGGCCTGATTCGCGACACCGAGCGCACCGTCATGAACGGCATTCCTGGCATCTCTGACCTGCCGATCATCGGTCGCCTCTTCGGCCGCAACAAACGCGAAACCCAGGAAACCGACATCGTCCTCACCCTCACGCCCCACATCGTGAGGGTGCTGGATCTGACTGACGAAGACCTTCGCCCCTTCCGCATCCGCAACGACGGCAGCGGCGCCCTCCCGATTGAGCTGACCCCTATTGCGCCCCCCCGGGACGTTATTATTAAATGAGCCGGTTGCCCCATTGCCTCATTGGCCCATTGGCCCATTGGCCCATTGGCCCATTGGCCCATTGAAATATGTCCATATTATTGACGTTCCGAATCGCCGTAAAAGCCCTGAACCGCAACAAGATGCGGACCATGCTGACCATGCTGGGCATGATCATCGGCGTGGGCGCCGTCATCACCATGGTGGCGTTGGGCCGGGGGGCGCAGGCCGCCATCGAGGATCAGATCAAGGGCGCGGGCACCAACACCGTGACGGTGTTTCCTGGTTCCTCAATGACGATGGGTGTGAGCATGGGCCAAGGCTCGTCGTCGCGCCTGATGCCAGCAGATGCGGTCGCGCTTCGCGCCCTGCCTGACCTGGCCTACGTGGCTGAAGCCGTCATTTCCCGTCAACAGATCGTCGCCTCCAACCAGAACACCAACTCGTCGATCGTCGGCACCACCGTCGACTTTGTGGCGGTCAAATCCTGGCCGATGAAGTTCGGTGCCTTCTTCACCGAGCAGGACGTGCAGAGCGCGGCCAAGGTGATCGCGCTGGGTGTCAACGTCGCGGACCTGCTCTTCGGCGAGGGCGTGGACCCCACCGGTGAATCCGTGCGGGTGCGAAATCACGTGGTGAAGGTCATTGGCGTCATGGCCCCCAAGGGCGCCTCATCAAGCGGACAGAATCAGGACGATGCGGTGTTTATGCCTTACACCACCGTCCAGAAGAAACTCTCGGGCCAGCAGAACCTGCACTACATCCTGGCATCGGCGACGTCAGCGGATCGCATTGCGCAGGCGTCGGCCGCGGTCAAGAACACGCTGCGCACCACACATGATCTGGGCCTTGGGCAAGAGGACGATTTCAGTGTGCTGACGCAGGACGACATGGTGGCGATGCGCACACAGACCACCAGCACTCTGACGTCGCTGTTGGCGGCCATCGCCGGTGTCTCGCTGCTGGTCGGCGGCATCGGCATCATGAACATCATGCTGGTCTCGGTCACCGAACGGACGCGCGAGATTGGCCTGCGCATGGCCATCGGCGCCCGCGGTTCAGACGTGCTCTATCAGTTCCTGGTTGAAGCCGTGCTCATCAGCCTGGTGGGTGGCGGTCTCGGTATCGCCGCAGGATTCGGCGCAGCGGAATTCATGAAGTGGTTCCGCGCCTGGCCCGCCGAGATTCCGACCGACACCATCATCCTGGCCTTCGGCGTCGCCGCCGGTATCGGCATCTTCTTCGGCTACTATCCGGCGCGCAAAGCCGCCGCGCTCGACCCGATCGAGGCGCTCAGATTCGAGTAGTCGGGGTCCAGGAGTCCCGGGGTCCCGGAGTCCGATCTCAATCTCGTCGTTCGACGTCCGCTCCAAGCCCGCGCAGGCGCTCTACGAGATGCGCGTAACCGCGCTCGACGGTTTCGATCTCAAGGATCCGGCTTTCGCCTTTGGCGACGAGCGCGGCGGCGATGAGCGCCATGCCCGAGCGGATGTCGCGGCTGTCCAGTGTGCGGCCGCGCAGCGGCGTCTTGCCGGTGACAATGATCCGGTGAGAGTCACAGAGAAAGAGATCGGCGCCCATTGAACTGAGTTGCTCAAGGGCGAAGAGGCGCAGCTCGTACATCCAGTCGTGCAGCAGCGTGCGCCCTTCCGCCTGGGTCGCGAGCACAGTGACGAGCGAAACGATGTCTGAGGGGAATGCGGGCCAGAGGCCGGTGGCGATGCGTTTGACGGCGCGGAGCGACGACGGGCGCACCACGAACTTGTCGTCTCGCAGATCGCAGTCGAGGCCCATGTCGGCCAGCACTGAGACGGTCGGTTCCAGGTCGAGCGCTTTCGCTCCCCTGACCACCACTTCTCCACCGGTCACCGCACCGATCACTCCCCAGCTGGCCGCCTCGATGTAGTCGCCACGCAGCATGTGGACCACGCCCTTGAGGGTGCTCGCACCGGTGATGCGCAACGTGCTGGTACCGATGCCTTCGACGACCGCGCCCATCGCGGTGAGCATTTCGCAGAGTTCCACCACGTGGGGTTCACACGCTGCGTGGCGGAACTCGGATGTGCCATCGGCTGCGGCGGCGGCCATGAGGGCCGTCTCGGTGCCGGTGACGCTGGCTTCGGGCAGATACATCGAGACCGCCTTGAGGCCAGCCGGTGCCTCAAGCCGATGCCCAGCCGCGTGGTCGATCACACGCGCGCCAAGGGCCTGCAGCGCGCGCAGGTGCGTGCTGATGGAACGACGCGCCGGGAAATCGCCGCCAGGCTCGGCGAGCGTGGCCCACCCGACGCGGGCGAGCAGCGAGCCCATCAACATCACGGATCCGCGCAAACGCCCGACCAACGTCGGGTCTGGGCTGCCCGATAGGATGTTGGCGCAGGTGACGCGCAGAGTTGACGTGCCAACGCCCTCGACCTGGGCGCCCAGGGAGCGCAACAACTCAACCATCACTGATACATCGCGAATCTGCGGCACGTTCCGCAATTCACACGTCTCGGCTGTCAGCACGCACGCGGCCAGCAACGGCAACGCCGCATTCTTGTTGCCGTCCACCGCCACTTCGCCCGACAACCGGGCCCCGCCACGCACTACCAGATACGCCATGTCACCACTCCCCGAGATACACGATTTCGTCCCTGAGCTCGACACCAAACTGGCGTCGTACCGCGTCACGCGCCTGTTCGATCAACCGCCTGATGTCAGTAGCCATTGCAGTCTTGTCGGCCACGATGAAGTTCGCATGCGTCGTCGAAATTGTGGCACCACCCGACGATGCGCCCTTGAGGCCTGCACGATCCACAAGCGCGCCGGCCGACCAGGGGATGCCCATTGGTATCCGATCGCGCGTGGGGTCGGGGTTCTGAAAGACACATCCCGCGCTTGGCAAGTGCAGAGGCTGCGTGCGCTTCCGATGCGCCAGCGACGCGCGCGCCACCGCCCTCATCGCGTCCGGCTCACCGCCCGCCACACGCACATCGGCCCACACCACCACCTCGCTGGTATCAAAGAGGCGGCTGGTATCGTATCCAAACCCCATTTCTGCGGCGGGGACGATGGCCAACACACCCCGCGACGAGAGCAGGCCCACCTCAACGATGTGTTCGCTGATGTTGCGGCCCGCGTAGTGGGCGTTACCGTGAATCGCACCGCCGACCGTCCCGGGAGTGCCTGCCCACAACTCCAGCCCGGCGAGGCCGCGTCCAATCAGCCAACGCACCAGGCCGTTGATGGTCACGCCGGCCTCGGCCCTGACTCGTCCCGACATCGGCTCCGAGATGCCGGTCAGCCTCGGGCGCACCACCATGCCGCGTACGCCGGTGTCGGCCACCAGCACGTTGGAGCCTCCACCCAGGACCGTGACCGGCAGTTCACTTGAGGCGGCCAGTCGCAGCACGGCTTCGAGGGCCGCCACCGAGCGCGGTTCCACCAGCCAGTCGGCAGGGCCGCCCACACCGAACGTCGTGAGCGTCGCCAACGGCGCGTGCTCGCGCACTCCCTCTGGCCCGACAATCGCCTGCAACTGCCCGGTGAGCGCGGTCATGGTCCACACATCAACACTCGGGGGGCGCGAGAGCGGCCAGCAGCTTCTCGTGAATCCCGTCGAACCCGCCGTTGGACATCAAGACGACGATATCGCCCTCGCGGGCTTCGCGGGCGATGGTGGCCACAATCTCGGGGACGCCGGGGAGCGTTCGTGCCCGGCCGCCGCGCTGAACCAGCTCCTTCACAATGTCGTCCACCGAGAGGCGTTCGGCCTCGGGCAGCGAGGCCCGGAAGACTGCGGCGAGCACCACTTCGTCGGCGCCGGATTCGTGGAAGGCGTGCACGAAGTCGTCCTGAAAGATCCGGCGGCACGACGTGGCCGAGCGCGGTTCGAACACAGCCCATACGCGCTTGTCGGGATACGTGAACTTGATCGCGCGAATCGTCTCGAGAATCGCAGTAGGGTGATGCGCGAAGTCGTCGTACACGGATACACCGCGCACTTCGCCGCGCAGTTCAAGCCTTCGACGCACGCCCTGAAACTCACGCAGGCCGGTGCGCAGCCGCTCGTGTGAGACGCCCGCCGCGTGTCCCACGGCGAGCGCTGCCAAGGCATTGCGGACGTTGTGCGCGCCGTAGAGCGGCATCTCGAAGTGCCCGAGCTGGTCTCCGCGGTACGTGAGTTCGAAACGTGTATGGTCGCCAACCGGCTCCATTTCACCCGCGCGCCAGTCGGCGCCTTCGCTGAAACCGAATGTCTCCACGGGCGACCGCGCCATGCGGCCAAGCGCGATCGCTTCGGGGCAATCCGCGCCGAGCAACAGCAGACCATTCTGCGGAATCAGGTTGACCAGGCGCCGGAACGCGATGCGCAGGGCTTCCATATCGGGATAGATGTCGGCGTGGTCGTATTCGACGTTGCCGATCACGGCGATGTCGGGCAGATACTTGAGAAACTTCGCGGTCTTGTCGAAAAACGCGCTGTCGTATTCATCGCCTTCGATCACGAAGTCGCGACCCGATCCCAGTCGATAGCTGCTGTCGAAGTTCGACGCGATGCCGCCCACAAGCAGACTCGGATCTTCGCCGGCCGAGGTCAGCAGCCATGCGGCCATGGACGTGGTTGTGGTCTTGCCGTGCGTGCCGGCGATCACGATCGACCGGCGGTCCCAGAGAAAGTGCTCGCGAATGGCCTCGGGCAGCGAGCAGTACCGCATCTTGCGGTCGAGCACAGTCTCGAGTTCCGGGTTGCCGCGTGAGATGGCATTGCCCACCACCACCAGGTCGATCTCGCTGGTGATGTTGACCGCATCATATTTGTCGAACACGCGGACCTGCTCGCGCGCCAGGAAGTCGGACATCGGCGGATACACGCCGTGGTCGGAGCCCTGCACGTCCAGCCCACGCGTTTTCAGCATGGCGGCCAGCGTGGCCATGGCCGTGCCGCAGATGCCGATGAAATGCACACGCGTCATGCGGTCCCCTCGTACACGGCAGATTCCTCGATGAGCAAGCCGGGTGCGCCACCATCGCCCAGCACACGTGTGTGAACGCCAAACGACAGCGTCATCAATGGCGTGGTGGTGTGACCCGACGGAAAACCAAACAGCACAGGGCCGTCAAACCCCGACATCACGTCGGCCACGGTGGACCTGGCCGTCACACTGCCGTCCGGCTCATCGCAGCGCGGCATCTGTCCAAACACCACGGCGGAAGCGCGGGACAGAATGCCGGTCTGGCGCAGTTGCACCAGCATGCGGTCCAGCCGATACGGACGCTCTCCCACGTCGTCGATGAACAACACGTGGCCCATCGGTGGATCAAACGCCCACGGCGTGCCCATCGAGGCCAGGAGTTGCGTCAACGTGCCCCCGAGCATCGGTCCCTCGGCCGATCCTTTCTTGAGCGCCTCAACGCCCTCGGGGCGCACCTCACCCATCGGCTCGGGCTGGAGGCTCGCCAGGAAAGACACGGGGTCGTACGCGCTGGGCCCGATCGACAGCCGGCGGTCGATCATGGGGCCGTGAATGGACGTCATGCCGGCCCGGCACGCCAGCCAGATGTGCAGGGACGTGACGTCGCTGTAGCCGATGAACGCCATCCGCGCGGCGCGGGCGATTTCCACATCGGCCGGGCCCAGGAGAGGCAGCATCTGCAGGCTGCCGTAGCCACCCCGAAGCGCCATCACCGCGTCAACATCGGCGCGTCGCCACATGTCCATGAGCTGCGCCTTGCGGCTGTCGGGGTCACCGGCCACAAAACCCAGGCGCTCAAACACCCGCTCGTCGTAGACAGGCTCAAATCCGAGCCGCTGCAGCTCAAGAACGCCCTTTTCGAATTCATCGCGATCGCTGGGACTGGCCGGGGCCACCAGGCCGATGCGACTTCCCGGACCGGCGGGTCGCACCTTCAGCAGCCCTGCACGGGTCCTGAGGCTCACAGCCAGGCCGCCATGCGGTCTGAGATGCGCTGATGGGTCTCAAGCCCCACCGCTGAGAGCGCGGCTGGTGGCGCCTGCAGGGCGTCGGCAAAACGGGTCTTCACGCGCCATTGCCTCGAGAGCGCATCTTCCACGCGCGCCACCGGCAACACACCCGACTCCATGGCATGGATGACGGCCTCGAGCGCTTCCATCTGCTCGTCCTGCGTGGAGTTGCAGAGCAGCACGCTGTCGCAGCCCGCCTGCAACGCCGCAACCATGGCGTCGGGCAATGGCCATGTCGCGGCCACCGCCTTCATGCCGAGGTCGTCACTGATGACGAGGCCTTCAAAACCCAGGGCCTTCTTCAGCACGCCATCCACGACGGCTTTCGACAGTGTCGCCGGCAGGTCAGGATCAATCGAAGGCACCAGCACGTGCGCCGTCATGATCGTGGCAAGTCCAGCGGTGATCCCGGCGCGAAACGGCACGTACTCCACCCGATCGAGCCGGTCGGGCGCGTGTTCAACCAATGGGAGTTCGAGATGTGAATCGGTGCTGGTGTCGCCATGCCCTGGGAAGTGTTTTCCGCAGGCCACGATGCCGGCGGACTGCAGGCACTGGATCAGCGCTGCGCCGAAGGACGCGACAATCTCTGGCGTGGTGCCGAACGCACGATCGCCGATGATCGGATTCTGGGAGTTGGTGTGGATGTCGAGCACCGGGGTGTAGTCGAGGTTCACGCCGACGGCGCGCAGTTCAGCCGCAAGCGCCTCGCCAAACGCGTTGGCCAGCGCCGCATCTCCGCTGCGTCCCAACGTCATCATCGGGGGCCATTCGGTGAAGGGCCGGCGCAACCGCGCCACTCGGCCTCCCTCCTGATCGACGCTGATCCACAACGGCCAGTCGCGCGCGAGCGACGCCGCTTCGCGCGACAGTTCGCGCACTTGCGCAGGCTCAGCCACATTGCGGGAAAAGTAGATGACGCCGCCAAGATCAAATGCGGCCGACAGCCTCTTCACATCAGCCGGCACCGTGTGACCGGGAAAGCCGATGATGGCCAACTGTCCCACCTGACGCCGGAGATCACGAAGCGACATACGGTGCCCATTATAATGCCCGCGTGCGCATTGACTCCTCTGCTCCCACTCGTATCGACCTGGCCGGCGGCACCTTCGACATCTGGCCCCTCTATCTTTTTCACGAACACGCGCAAACGATCAATGCCGCTCTGAGCCTGCGTGCCTCCTGCACACTGGAGTCGCGAGACGACGGGCGCGTGGAACTGCGGTCGGAGGACACCGGCGAGACTGCGTCAGCGGCGTCGGCGGCGGCGCTCGACCTCACGCACCTGCCGTTGCTCTCGCGCCTGGTCCACACCTTCGATGTCTCGGGCCTCACGCTCACCACGCGCTCGGATTCGCCGGTGGGCGCGGGTATTGCCGGCTCATCTGCCATGAACATCGCCATCACCAAAGCGCTCTCGGTGTGGACCGGCCGGTTTACGTCCGACGCCGAGGTCATGCTCACAGCCATGAACGTGGAGGCCCAGGTCATCCACGTGCCGACAGGGGCACAGGACTATCGGCCGGCGCTGTACGGCGGCGTCTCGGCCGTGGAACTCAACGCTACCGGCGTGCGCCGTGTCCAACTCGATCTCCCCGCCGCCGAACTCACGTCCCGCATCGTGGTGGCGTATACGGGCGCGTCGCGCAATTCGGGGATCAACAACTGGGAGGTCATGAAGCGCCGCATCGATGGCGACCCTGCCGTGGTGGCCGCATTTGACGGCGTCCGCGACGCGGCCGTCGGCATGCGCGCGGCCCTGTCATCGCAGGACTGGGCGGCCGCCAGCCGCCACCTGAACGCCGAGTGGCAGTGCCGCACGAAGCTGGCGCCTGGCGTGACGACGCCCGAGATAAACGCCTTGCTGGCCGCAGCCCGCGCCGCCGGCGCCACCGCCGGCAAGGTCTGCGGCGCGGGTGGCGGCGGGTGCCTCTTCTGCCTCGTTCCGCCAGAGCGCAAGACCGCGGTGGCACAGGCACTCACCGCCGGCGGCGCCCGCGTGCTCGACTGCACGATCGACGACGACGGCGTTAGGATTACCTCATGTCGTTAGCGGTGATTCGCAAGTTGTACTTCAACACAAGCAAGGCCACGGTCCAGAAGGACCTGACGAAGGCGATTGCGTTGTTCAAGGCGCTCTCGTCCGAAGACGACCGCGAGAAGGCCGCGGTGTTTATGGATGGGTTGTCGCAAATGCGGTCGGAGTGGGGCGTGCGCCCACGGGAATCAGGCGACTGACCGGTTCATCCGCCAGACGACAAACGCCACAATGATGGCCACCACGATCAGACCGATGGCGATGCGCAGCACGAGCGACGCTTTTCGCTGACGTTCCAGAAACGCGAGGTCATCGTCGGTCACATCGGGCCGTACGGTTTCGCTCTCGTCGGGCACGGCGGACGCAAGTTCGGCGACGAATTTCGCCACCACCGTGTCAGCATCCAGCCCCACTTCGAGCGCGTACGAGCGAACGAAGGCGCGGCTGAAGATGCCTCCAGGCAATCGCCTGAAATCGCCACGCTCGAGTGACTCAAGTACGCCAGCCGCAATTTTGGTGGACGCAGCCACCTGCTGCAGCGAAATGCCCCGGCCCTCGCGGGCCTGTCTCAACTCTTGTCCGACTTCGCTCATACGATTGATTCGATACCTACTGTAGATGACTGGTTGCGGCCGGGTCAAACGCGGCGCGCAGCGCGGCCGCGCCGGCGGCAATGCCGAGCGACCCTGTGGCGCGCCCGGGTGGGAGAAAAAGCCGAATGGCGCCGACGCCGGCGGCGCCCGCAGCCATGCACTCCGCCGCGCGCTGCGCGGTGACGCCCCCGATGGCGATCACGGAAACAGAATGCGCGCGGCTCACACCACGCCCTGCGGCGGTCACGACCGTACGCAGCGCGTCGAGGCCACGGCCGTGTTTGGGCCCCGAGTCATACACGGCGCCAAACAACAGGTAGTCGGCGTCAGCATGGGCGCGCGTCTCCTCGAGGTTGTGAACCGAGCGCCCTACGAGCCACGGCGCAACGGCCAGCGCGCGCACGCGTGCCACTGGTGGCGCGTCGCCTGGCAGGTGCACACCGTCGCAGCCGGAGGCCAGCGCGACATCGGCCCGGTCGTTGACGACCACCATGGTGCGGGTGCCCGAGGCGATGCCGGCAACGCTTCGAGCGAGATCGCAGAACAGGCGCGCAGGCAGGTCGCGCTCGCGCAGTTGAATCACATCGATCCCGACGGCAACGGCCTCTTCCAGCCATCGCGCCATTCTCAGTGCGCCGTCGCGGTCGGTGCGCGCGTCGGGATCAAGTTGGTGCCGGTCGGTCACCAGGCACAGTGTCATGTGGGATCGGACCACCGGCTGACAAACGCCCGGCTCAGATCTCTGACGCCCACCCATCCGGTGACTAGGCCCACGCCGGTCACACCACCACGCACGAAGTGGTTGCTCATGAGCGTGGAGAGCCACGGCCACGACGCGGCAAAGTAGTTGCGGTCCCACAGCGCGGTCCATGGCGCAAGGATCAACAGGAACCCCGCCTCAATGAAGTAGGCCGAAAGCAGGAGGCGCAGGAAAAAAGGGATATGGGTTCTCCGCAGGCTGCAGCGTTTCACGTGTCGTACGGAGGTCCCGGGCTTCAGCCCGGGACACGCGGCACGGGCTGAAGCCCGTGCCCTCCGAACGATTGGAACTAGTCAGGCATCGTATCAGACGGAGAAAACAGCGTCGGTTGTCGAAACGTGCGTCGATGGGCTGCGGAATAGCCCCACCGGTCCACAGCCGCCAGATGTTCGGCCGTGGCGTAGCCCTTGTGCTGGTCGAATCCGTACCGCGGGTCGCGCTCGTGCAGTTCCCGCATCAGTCGATCGCGGTGCACCTTGGCCACAATCGATGCGGCGGCAATCGCGCTGACTTTCCGGTCGCCGCCGACCAGCGCCCGTTGTGCGAGCACGAGCTGTGTAATGGGAAACCCGTCGATAAGCACCAGTCCCGGCAGGGGAACCAAGGCCATAACGGCCAGATGCATGGCGTGCAGCGACGCGCGATGGATGTTGAGCCGGTCGATCTCGCCGGCTTCAACCACGCTGACGGTCCACGCCACTGCGGAGGACGTGATCTCGCGCGCCAGGCGCTCGCGGACCTCAGCCGACAGCAGTTTCGAGTCGGCGACACCGGCCACGTGGTGGTCGGGGTGCAGGATGACGGCAGCGGCCACCACTGGGCCTGCCAGGCACCCGCGCCCCACCTCATCCACACCGGCGACATGCACCACGCCGAGACGCCGCGCGGCGTTTTCGATCGCGCGCGACGCCCGGGCTTTTGCCATGTCGGCCCCGGACGGCTCTACGGCGTGCGGCGCTTTTCCTTCATGCGGGCGGCCTTGCCGCGCAGTTCGCGCAGGAAGTACAGCTTCGCACGGCGCACCTTGGCGCTGCGAATAACCTCGATCTTGTCCACGGTCGGCGAGTGCAGCGGGAAGATACGCTCGACGCCCTGGCCGAACGACACTTTGCGCACGGTCACCGACGCGCGCGATCCGCCACGGTGCATGCCAATGACCATGCCCTCGTAGACCTGAATTCGTTCCTTGTCGCCCTCGCGCACTTTCACGTGTACGCGCACGGTGTCGCCCGATCGCATTTCGGGCCGCTCCACCAGGTGGGGACGTTCAATCATCTCTAACGCATTCATGAGCTGTGCTCCTTTACCGACTTCTTCAGCAGATCCGGCCTGCGCGCCGTTGTGCGCGCCAACCGCTGCCCTGCCCGCCACTTTTCAATCGCCCCGTGATGCCCGCTCAACAACACGTCAGGCACCGCCATCCCTCGAAACACCGCCGGCCGCGTGTAGTGCGGATGATCCAGCAATCCGCTCACAAACGAATCCTGCTCTACCGACGATTCGTCCCCCACCACCCCGGGGATCAACCGCACCACCGCATCCACCAGGACCAGGGCCGGGAGTTCACCACCCGTCACCACATAGTCCCCAATCGAAATCTCATCGGTCACCAGCGTCTCTGCCACCCGCTCGTCAACCCCTTCATACCGGCCACACAACACGACGATGCGTGACATGCGGCTGAACCGCAGCGCTTCGGCGTGTGAGAGCGGCCGTCCTTGCGGCGTCATCAGCACCACCGCGTCGGCCACGCCGCGCTCTGCGGCAATCTCTTCCACCGCCCGAAACACCGGCTCGGGTTTCAGCACCATGCCCGGCCCACCGCCAAACGGCATGTCGTCCACCACCCGGTGTTTGTCCGACGTGTAGTCGCGCAAATCACGCGCCTTCACATCCACCACGCCCTTGCTCCGCGCGCGGCCCACCACGCCTTCCGACAACACCGCGTCAATCATCGCGGGGAAGATCGTCACGACGTCAATCGTCGTCATCGTCACTCCGCTTCTTCTTTCCAAGGGCGGACGGCGCGTTCACGTCCAGCAGCCCCTCGGGCGGATCCACCACAATGCGACGCCCCACCACATCGATCTCGGGGCACATCGCCTTCACCAGCGGCACCAGCACCTCGGCACCGTCGCGATCCACCCCCAGCAGCGCGCCGCCGGCCCCCGTGTAGACCGCCCTGACCTGTCCCACCTCGTCACCGGCGGCCGTCCGCACCTGGCACCCCACGAGATCGTAGAGGTAATACTCGTCGGGCCCCAGCGGCATCCTCGACTGTTCCGGGATGCGAAGCTCAACGCCGCGTAACCCATCGGCAGCCTCGACCGAGGTCACCCCGTCGAATGCCACCACCCACCGGTCGCCCTGCGAATGACTGTGGGCCACCGTCAGCGCCATCGGACTCGCCCCCGACTGGCGCCACACCTGAGCGCCAACGGCGAACCGCTCGTCACCGAAGTCGGTGTTGGGCGCAATCACCACCTGGCCGCGCAGGCCGTGTGGCCGCACCACCAGACCGACCTGCACCATCGACGCCCAGTCCACGGTGGCCGCCTCCGGTCTGCTAGTCGTCGCGGAAGTCGACGCTGACCCGAAGGCCGTCGAGTTCCGCGGCCGCAGCCGCCAGCGTCCGCACCGCCGTGGCGGTGCGTCCCTGCCGGCCGATGACGCGGCCCAGGTCGCCCGGCGCCATCGTCAGTTCCACAACGGTCTGGTCGCGCCGCTCGTACTCCACCACGTCCACTTCGTCGGGCTGGCTCGCCAGTGCGCGCGCCACCACGTCCACGACGTCGCGCGCCCGGCTCACGATGCGGCCGTAGCGTCAGCCGCCGCAGCCACCACTGGCGCGCGGGCGATCAACGTGCGCAGCGTGTCGGACGGCGTGGCGCCGCTCTTCACCCAGAACGCATACCGCTCGCGATCAAGCACCAGCGTTTCGGGCGCGGTGCGCGGATTGTAGTGGCCGAGAATTTCAATGAAGCGGCCCTCACGTGCGGCCGCCGACTCGGTCACGACAATGCGGAAAAAGGCGCGGTTCTTGGAACCGGCCCGCCGCATACGAATTACAACCATCTGTCTGTCTCCTTCTACCTGCCCCGTAGCATGCCCATCAGGCGCTGCTTGCCTTTGAGTCCGCCGCCTGCGCCGCTCATCGTCTTGAGCATCTTGCGCATCTCGACGAACTGCTTCAGCACCCGATTGACCTCTTCCACCGACGTGCCGCTGCCGCGCGCGATGCGCTTGCGCCGGCTGCCGTTCAGCAACTGGTGGTCCTGGCGCTCCTCAATCGTCATCGAACTGATGATCGCCTGCACCCGGCCCACCTGTTTGCCATCCACCTGAGCGCGCTGTGCGTTCAGTTCCTTCATCGCCCCCAGCCCGGGAATCATCCCGAGCACCTGGTCCAGCGGCCCCATCTTCGTGATGGTGCGCAGCTGGTCTGCAAAATCATCCAGCGTGAAGTCATCGAGACGCGTCTTCTTCTCGAGCTTCTCGCGGCTCTCCGCATCCAACGCGCCCTCGGCGCGCTCGATGAGGGTGAGGATGTCGCCCATCCCCAGCAGCCGTGACACCAGCCGGTCTGCATGGAACGGCTCGAAATCCTGTGGCCGCTCGCCCACACCCACAAACGCTATCGGCACGCCGACCACACCCACCACCGACAACGCCGCGCCGCCCCTGGCATCACCGTCGAGCTTGGTGAGCACCACGCCGGTGACCCCGTTGCCCGTCCCCGGCGCGCTCATCCGGGCGTTGAACTCACCCGCGCTCCGAATCGCATCCTGACCGGTCATCGCGTCTGCGACGTACAACCGGTCCGTCGGATTCACCACCCCCGCAATCGCCTCGAGCTCGGCCATCAGCTCGTCGTCGATGTGCAACCGCCCCGCGGTGTCAACGATGAGCGTGTCGAATCCGAGCAACTTCGTCTGCGCCAACGCGCCCGACGCACGCACCACCGGGTCCATCTCACCCGCCGGGTCGTGCACCCGCACACCCACTTGCCCCGCCAACACCGACAACTGCTGAATGGCCGCCGGCCGACGCACGTCGGTGGACACCAGCATCGGATGTTTCCCCTGCGCCACCAGCCACTTGGCCAGCTTCGCCGAGGTCGTCGTCTTCCCCGAGCCTTGCAGCCCCAGCATCAGCACCACGCGCGGCGACCGCGCGTCCGGCGTCAACCCTCCGGTGACATCACCGAAGAGCGCCAGCATCTCGTCGCGGACAATCCGCACCACCTGCTGGGCCGGCGACAAGCTGCGCAGCACCTCGTCGCCAATCGCCTTCGCCCGCACGCGGTCGATAAACGCCTTGACGACGCGGAAGTTGACGTCGGCTTCGAGCAGCGCTAGCCGAATCTCGCGCAACGCGGCGTCAACACTCGCTTCGCTCAGGCGCACTTCGCCTCGAAGCGACCGGAAAACGTCCTGTAGACGCGTGCTGAGCGACTCCAACATACCGTTCACGCCGCCTGTCCGGCCCCGGCACCACACCCCGTCTGTAGCGCTAACCGGTTCAGGCGCAAACAGTTATCTTAAGGCAGAATCGACAATCTGGGAACCGGAAACTGGGAATCGGCCCCTTCTACTTGATGATCGTCTCAACCGCGACGTCGAAGCGGCGGAAGTTGTCGTAGGTGGCCCGGCCGGTGATGACCGGCTGGCGGGGGGTTGAGTAGCGTTCACTCATCAAAAACGGCAGCCAGAGCTTCAATTTGGGCTGTTCGGCATACCCGACGGTAATCACGGCGGAGGTGGACCCGGTGTTGATTTTCAGCTCGGTTCGCAGCACCCGCCCAGATGATTCATCGACCCAGAACCGGCCTGAGGCGGCGGCCCCGTCGCGGGTTTCGACAAACCGGGGCTTTTTGCGCTCCTGGAACCGGATTTCACGGGCCTCGATGCCCGACACCTCCAGGGTGCCCCCGCGCTTGAACTCGGACCGGTGCTGCTCGGCCGTCCTCGCGTACTGCAGAACCATGGTGGGCACGTTGATGTTCCGGCTGACCCAGCCCAGGTTCAGGCGCGAACTCGCTTCGACGATCTTGTTGACCTGGGCGGCGCTGTCGCCGGTCGGCTTGATGAACAGGTCCACCAGCCGGTCGGTGCGGTCGCGCACTTCCTTGCCATCCACCTCGTAGACGTCCCGGAAGGCCACCCACCCCATGTCGCCGGCCTTGGCCAGGAGCAGGTCTGAACGGAGGGTGCGCTTGTCGCCGAACATGCCGTGGATCGGCGCCACCTCCTGAAAATAACGCTCCTCAGAGACGACGGTCGCCAGATCTTTCTCGAAGGTGTCGATATAGGTGCCCAGCCGCACCAACAGCGCAGGCAGTGATGTGTCGAGCTTTGCCGGTTCCTGCGCGGAAAGCGCGAGGCCGGCACCAAGGACAGCCGCCACGACGACGGCGACGATGCGCCCCAGAGGCTTTTCCACCATGTACATCTGTTCTACACCGACGATAGTTTATGGCCGAGCTTGTCCTTCTTCGTTTTCATGTACCGGCGCGTGAATTCGGTGGCGGCAATTTCGAGCGGCACCGACTCCACTACTGACAGCCCGTATCCTTCCAACCCGACAAACTTGCGCGGATTGTTGGTGAGCAACCGCATCGTGCGCACGCCCAGGTCGCGCAGGATCTGCGCACCAATCCCGTAGTCGCGCTGGTCGGGTTTGAACCCGAGCTTTTCGTTGGCCTCCACCGTGTCGAGCCCCTGGTCCTGCAACTCGTACGCCTTGATCTTGTTGGCCAGGCCGATGCCCCGGCCCTCCTGATTCAGATACAGCAACACGCCCTGCCCTTCGGCCGCGATGAGCGCCATGGCGCGATCGAGCTGCAGGCCGCAGTCGCATCGCGACGAATGGAACACATCGCCGGTCAGGCATTTCGAGTGCACACGCACCATGATCCGTTCACCCGCGCCCACGTCGCCGCGCACAAGCGCCACGTGCGTCTCTCCGTCGAGCCCCGACTCAAAGGCATAGACGTCGAACGGCCCATGCGCGGTTGGCAACGCCGCGCGCGCCACGCGCTTGACCAGGCTCTCGGTGCGCATGCGATACCGAATCAGGTCGGCGATGGTGATCATCAGCAACTTATGCTTGCGTGCGAACTTCGTCAGTTCGGGCACACGCGCCATGGTGCCGTCCTCATTGAGGATCTCGCAGATCACGCCTGCCGGTTCCAGGCCGGCCATGCGCGCCAGGTCCACCGCGGCCTCGGTATGGCCCGCGCGCACCAGCACGCCGCCCGGACGGGCTCGCAACGGGAAGACGTGCCCAGGCCGCGCCAGGTCTTTCGGCTTCGTGCGCGGATCAATGGCCACCTTCACGGTGTGCGCTCGGTCGGCTGCCGACACACCTGTGGACGTGCCTGCACGCGCATCGATCGACACGCAGAACGCGGTTTCACGCCGCGACGAGTTGTCGCTGACTTCGAGCGGCACCTCAAGTTCCGTCAGCCGCTCGGGCGTCATCGAGAGGCACACGAGCCCGCGCCCATGTTTCACCATGAAGTTGATCGCCTCGGGCGTGACCTTTGACGCAGCCATCGTCAGATCCCCCTCGTTCTCACGATGCTCATCGTCCACCACCACGAGCATCTGGCCTTCACGAAAGGCCTGGACGGCCTTGTCAATGGGCGCGAACGGCGAGGCCTTGCGGCCCTTGGCTAAACGAAGACTGGCGCTTTTCACTTGCGACTCATCCCTTCAAAAGACTGCAACTGCATCATGCGGGCCACGTACTTGCCGAGCACGTCGCCTTCGACATTCACCGACGCGCCGGGCGCGACATCCGGCAGCGCCGTCTGCGCCCAGGTGTGCGGCACAATCTGCACGGCAAACATCCGTTCGGTCAGAGCCGCCACGGTCAGGCTGATCCCGTCGATACTGATCGACCCTTTGGGAATCAGGCACGCTTCGATCGCCTGAGGCACTCTGAACTCCAGCCAGTAGCAATCGCCCTCGGCGCGTACGGCGGTCAACTCGGTCACCGCATCCACATGGCCCAGCACGAAGTGGCCGCCCAGACGATCATCGGCGCGCATCGGACGCTCGAGGTTCACCCGCCGGCCCACGCGCCATTCGCCGAGGGTCGTCACACGCAGCGTCTCGGGTGAGACGTCGGCAGCGAACCCGGCGTCTGACCGAGTCACCACCGTGAGGCAGACGCCGTTGACCGAGATGCTGTCTCCGAGATTCAGTTCGGCGGCAAGCGGCGCGTCGATCGCGATCCGCCGTGCGCCTGGCAGTTCATCAACGGCGCTGACCCGGCCCACGGCTTCAATCAACCCTGTAAACATTTGTCCACCAACCAGTCGGCGTCGAGACAATGCCATCGATCGCGGGACACCGCCTCGCACCGCGCCCGCACCGCGGGCACCATCGGTACGCCGTGGCCCAGCACGCCCGGGGTGATCAGCCACTGCAGGTGATCCACCAACCCCGCGTCGAGCCACGCCTGCTGCAGCGACGGCCCGCCCTCAAGCACCAGCGACTGCACGCCGGCTTCGGCCAACCGGCCCGCCACGGCGGCCAGATCCCGGGTGGGATACCCATCCACCCGCACACCCTGCGCCGCGAGCGCCTCAAACCTTGCCGGGTCGGCCTGCACCGTCGAATCCAGCACCACCATTATGACGGGACCGGCCGAACCGGTCGACCAGACCCGAGCCTGAGGTGAGGTGCGACCGCGCCAGTCGAAAACGACCCGGACCAGGGGACGGGTGCGCACGGGCCCGCGGGCCGTCAGTTCCGGGTCATCCACCAGCACTGTGTCGGCACCCACGGCAATCGCGTCAATCCACGCCCGCTGGCGATGCATCCAGCGGTCTGCCGCGGCCCCCGAGAGCTGCGTGCGTTCTCCAACCCGGCCGACAAAACCGTCAGACGACGTCACGGTCTTGAGCACGGTCCAGGGGCGATGGTGCCGCATCCACGTGAGGAACGGCGCGTTCTGCCGCTCGGCGTCGTCTCTGCCGACGCCAACCACCACCTCAACGCCGCGTGCGCGCAACCAGGCATGGCCACGGCCGTCCACCAGGGGATTGGGATCCTGAATCGCCGTAACCACCCGTCGAACGCCCGCTGCCGCGATCCGCTCAACACACGGCCCCGTGCGCCCCGTGTGGCTGCAGGGTTCAAGCGTGCAGTACAACGTCGCGCCGCGTGCCCGATCCCCGGCATCGTCGAGCGCCACGACTTCAGCGTGTGGGCCGCCCGCTACCAGGTGCGCGCCCTGGCCGACGACGACACCTTCGGGCGATACCACAACCGCACCGACCAGCGGATTCGGGTGTGTGCGTCCGCGACCGCGCTCAGCCAGCGCGATCGCCCGGGCCATCCATGCAGCGTCGGTCGGCGCGAGCATGGTCCTACTTCGTTTCTGAGAAGAGCGCGTCCACGTAGGCGCCGGCGTCGAAGGGCAGGAAGTCGTCGATCCCCTCACCCACGCCTATGTAACGGATGGGAAGTTTCAGATCGTGTGCGATGGCCACCACCACGCCGCCCTTGGCGGTGCCGTCGAGCTTGGTCAGCACAATGCCACTGGCGCCACTGGCCTGCTGGAACTCTCGCGCCTGTACCAGGCCGTTTTGGCCGACGGTGGCATCAAGCACCAGCAACACTTCGTGCGGCGCGCCCGGCACCTCGCGCGAAACGATGCGACGAATCTTGTCGAGTTCGGCCATCAAGTTGGCGCGCGTGTGCAGCCGCCCTGCGGTGTCCACCAGCACGATTTCGCGGCCGCGGGCCTTGGCCGCAGTGACGGCGTCGAATGTAATCGCCGCCGGATCGGATCCGGTCTTGGCGCGCACCAGATCAACACCGGCGCGTTCGGTCCACACAGCGAGCTGCTCGACGGCAGCGGCGCGGAAGGTATCTGCCGCGCAGACCAGCACGGACCGGCCGGCTGCCCGGTACAGGTTGGCCAACTTGCCCACGGTTGTCGTCTTGCCCGTGCCGTTGACGCCGACGACCAGGATGACGTGAGGAGTTGAGGCGATCGGCTGGGGCGCCGCGGTCTCGCTGAGGATGCGGCGCACTTCTCGTCCCACGCGCGCGCCGATTGAACCGACGCGATCCTGGCGCACGGCCTCCACAATGCGCTCGGTGGCCGGCAGACCGACATCAGCCGCGATCAAGGCCTCTTCCACAGCCTCGAGCGTATCGAGCGCCAACGCCGGCCGGCCCCCTGTGGAGGAGGGGCTGCTTGTTGAGACCGACGACGGCTCGGCGTCAGCCAGGCGGTCGCGAATCTGTTTGGCGGTGCGCGCAAGCCCGGCGCGCAGGCGATCAAAAAGCGCCATCAGGCCTTCCTGTTTTCCTGTTCGCAGCGCTGGGGCCGCAACATCAGATCGCCCGCAGCTGCGCGAGGCGTCTTGCGGCCCGCCAGGACCTCGGCCATCATCGCGGCAATCGGAAGCTCCACGCCATGGCGCTCACCCAACGCGAGCGCAGCAGGTGTGGTGCGCACGCCTTCGGCCACCATTCGCATGCCCGCCAGAATGTCGTCGAGCGATCGGCCACGGCCCAGTTCCACGCCGACATGACGGTTGCGGCTGAGCGAGCCGGTGCACGTCAGCACCAGATCACCCAGCCCGCTGAGACCTGAAGGTGTCTCGCGCTGTCCACCCATCGCAAACGAGAGCCGGGAAATTTCGGCCAGGCCGCGAGTGATGAGTGCTGCCTTCGCGTTGTGGCCAAGCCCCAGCGACTCCACCACACCCGCGGCAATGGCGATGATGTTCTTGAGCGCCGCGCCGATCTCGACACCGACCACGTCGGTAGAGGCGTACAGGCGGAAGACCGGCCCGCGGAACTCTTCTTGTATTTCGGCCAGCGCCGATGCGTCGGACGAAGCAGCGACGAGCGCCGTGGGCAGCCGCTGCGCAACCTCAGCCGCGAAGCTGGGTCCCGAGAGCACCACAACGGGATTGCGCCCGCCGGTTTCCTCCGTGAGGACCTCCGACATCCGGTCGTGCGAATCGGCCTCGAGACCTTTGGTCGCACTCACCAGAATGACACCCGGCGCCAGATGAGGCACGGCGCTCCGCACCACCGCCCGAAGGCCGTGTGAAGGCACGGCCACGATGACATGACGTGCGCCCGCAAGGGCCGAGGTCAAAGACGATGTGGGCCGCAGTTGGGAGGGAAATGTGACGTCTGGAAGATAGGTGGGGTTCGCACGGCGTTCCGCCATCGCGCCCAACAGGTCATGGTCGCGGCCCCACAGCGCCACATCGTGGCCCATGCTTCCCAGATGAATGGCGAGGGCAGTGCCCCAACTGCCGGCACCAAGTACCGCGGTCGACATACGCTCTTAATTGTAGTCGGCGTCGGTCAGGACGCGTCGAATCAGGTCCAACGCGGCCTGAACCGCCATCCGCCGAACCATCGCCCGGTCTCCCGGAAGACGGACCATCCTCACCACGTTCCGATCCCCCGGGCCCGATACGGCCAGCGCCACAGTCCCAACGGGCTTCGCCTCGGTACCACCGGTCGGCCCCGCGATTCCCGTGATACCAACGCCCAGGTCCGTCTTGAGACGACGACGGACGCCGACTGCCATCGCTTGTGCAACGGGCTCGCTGACCGCCCCATGGGCGGCAATGAGGGCGGCCGGCACATCAAGCGCCTGCACTTTCACATCATTCGCGTAGGCCACTACCCCGCCGGTAATCCAGGCCGAGCTGCCGGATACATCAGTCAGGGCGCCCAGCAGAAGGCCCGCCGTGCAGGACTCGGCCGCAGACAACGTAAATCCCCGCTCCACGAGCAAGGCGCCCACCACTTCCTCAAGCGTGCGGCCATCAACGCTGAATACAGCCGGGGCCAGCGCCGCTTCCAGTTTCTGCACGGCAGCCTCAAGCGCGCGGTCGAGGCCCGCGGCATCTTCGCCCTGCGCAGACAGGTGCAATTCCACCTGGCCCGGCGCCGCCAGGATCGTGGTGCTGATCACGGGGTCTGACTGAAGCCACGTCGTATAGATCGGCTGCGCGATTTCCTCCACGTGCGATTCGCTGCGGCCTGTGGTCTTCACCGTGCGGCGCCGCAGCACGGCGCCTGCGCACAGGTCGCGAAGGCGCGGCAACACACTGGCCTCGAACATGGGCTTGAGTTCGCGCGGGGGGCCCGGCAGGCAGATGAGGACCTGCTCGCCAACCTCAACCCACAGTCCGGGAGCCGTGCCGTTCGGATTGTTCAGTGCGACCGCCCCTTTCGGCACCTGGGCCTGGCGGGCGTTGATGGATGGCATCCGGATTCCGCGACGGGCAAATCGCGCTTCAATCGCCGCCAGCAGTGCCGCGTCTTCTTCAAACGCCACACCGGCCACGTCTGCCACCGCCTCCCGCGTCACATCGTCATCTGTGGGTCCAAGGCCTCCGGTGGTCACCACTACGTCGGCGCGTGCCATCGCGGCACGGATGGCTGCGGCCACGGTCGCGCGGTCATCGGGCACCACGGACTTGCCTCGCACGTCGAGACCCAGTTCGTTGAGGCGGGCGGTGAGGTAGAGGGAATTTGTGTCGGAACGGAACGGCGTCAGGAGTTCGGAGCCGACCGCCAGAATTTCGGCGAACCGCAGCGGCCGTGTTACCACGCGCCCGGCCAGTAGCGCACCAGCAGCATCATGAGCCCCAGGCCGTAGAGGCCGGCCATCAGGTCATCGGCCATGATCCCCAGGCCACCATGCAGACGTTCGAACTGGCGCGCCGGAGGAGGTTTGATGATGTCGAGCACGCGGAAGATCAGGAAGCCCACGATGGCGCCTTTCCAGGCGACGCCGGTCAGGAAGAGCGTGAGGAGTTGACCGGCCACTTCATCGATCACGACCGGCCCGGGATCTTCGCGCTTGAGCGCCACCTCGGCGACGCCGGCCGCCCAGATTCCGACAATCGTGATTCCGGCGAGCACCGCGAACTGCGCCATGGGCGTCCACTCGCGGGTCAACATGTAGATCACGACACCCACAGCCGACCCGACTGTGCCGGGGGCCACGGGAAAAAACCCGACACCGCCGACGGTGGCGATGCTCATGCCGAGCTGTTTCACAAATGCACCACCCGGGTGTGCGCCAGGCGATCGTGCACGGCCGCTCCGGCACCAAACAGCGCCGGGACGAGACCGACGCCCAGTGCCAGCACCGAAGGAAGGGCCGCCAACGACCGGACTGCGGCCTGTGACATCGACAGGCTCTCGCCCAGCGACGACTCCTCGGGGGTGGAGACCACGCGGATGTGCATCGCCATCTTGCCCAGCGTTTGCCCGCCGGCCACCGTAAAGAGGACGAGATACCCGACAGCAAGCAGCCCGAACATCGCGGCCATCGGCGCCAGCGGCAGCACCCGGTAGTCGGCAAGGGTCAAGCCTGTGAGTTGCAGGGTGAGGTAAACGACCACGCCGGCGATGCCAAGAAGCAGCGTCGCGTCGATGGCCACGGCGGCCAACCGCGTCATGGCACCCACCGACTGGCGCACTTCTTCTGCAGGTGCGGGCGCCCGATCGACCGCCGGTTCACGGGTCCACTGCATCGGAGAAGGCGCGGGCCGTGGCAGCGGCACCTCCTCGCGGAGTTCGACCTGATCGAGCAGGTCGGGTTCGGGAAGGGGCGGCATGCCGTATTTCGCGCGCAGCCGGGCCGAATCCGGCGTCGCACGCCGCACGGCCACGGGCACCCGCGGACGCGCCGGCACTTTCACCATCGGCGCGGGCTCGTCGTCTTCGGCAAGGTCGGCGCTGGCTGGTTCAGCCATGCTCCGCATGAACAGCGGAAGTTCTGCAGTGGCGACGGCGGCTGTGGACGGCGCAGGTGCGACTCGAGATGCGGCCATCACGGCCGTTCCGGTCATTGATCTAGACTGGGCTCTGGACGGGGATCCGGACGGGACGCTCGACGTGGCCGGGCCCCGGCCTCGCAAGGTCGTTTCGGCCCAGCTGAGCTGCTCGTTTTCGTCCATCGACAGGTCGTGCCCGCAGTTGCGGCATCGAGGTTCGGGGTCAAAGCTCAGATAGTGGCACTTGGTGCATCTCATCGCGGTCCTTCTAGAGGCCCACGCCTCTCGCCCGCTGCGGCCAGCAGCAGGCGCTGAATGTCGATACGCAACCTATCGGTCTCATCCCGGAAGATCTGTTCAGGCTCGATGCGGTCCAATACCTGGAGGGCTTCGGCCAGG
This sequence comes from Acidobacteriota bacterium, assembly GCA_009694745.1. Lineage (GTDB taxonomy): Bacteria > Acidobacteriota > Vicinamibacteria > Vicinamibacterales > SCN-69-37 > SYFT01. The sequence goes on along the minus strand of SHUF01000031.1, from coordinate 3,960 downwards.
CGGCCCCTTGCATACAGCGTGCGCGCCCGGACCAGCGCCACTTCGGCGTGGCTGGGCACCGTGACCGGTGCGGCGGACAAGGTGGGCGACGGAATGACGGCCGCCGGCCCGACGCCGAGTCCGAGGCCCGGCACATTGATGCTGACCAGCACCACCGTGACCACCACCACTGCGGCGGCGGCGAGCCAGGCCCTGACGGTGACTCGCGTGGACAGCCACACCTCCCAACTGACTTTGACCGGCTCGGCGGCGGCGCGAATGCGCGGGGGGCCGCCAAAGGCGCGCTCAAGCCGTTCAAGGCCAAGCCGCAAGGCGGCGGTGCGCTCGTCCTCGCCCAGTACGGTGGTAGCTTGCTGCAATTGCAGCCGGGCTTCATTGGTGCGTCCCTGCTCGAGCAACGCGGCCACGTGCTGCAGCGACTCTTCCGCGCGCCGCTGCCGTTCCACAATCGCGCTGCGGGCCCGATCGATATAGCCACGCGCGCTTGCGTGACTGCGATCCAGGAACAACACTCGGGTCCAGAGGTGAATGGCGTCCTCGTGCTGGCCCTGGAAGTACTTCTCCAGGCCCTCCACCAACAGGTCATCCACGCGGCTATCCGGCCCTGCGCCAGGCGCATCACCAGAGTTTTCGAGACGATTCTGTTCGGTCATCTTAGTACCGGGGCGGATTATAGCGAGGTGCGATCCAAAGTACAAGGGGCACGTTGGAAATGAGCCAATGTGGTAGAACTGACGACCACATGTCGCTCATCGAATGCATCCCCAATATCAGTGAAGGCAGGCGTCAGGACGTGCTCGATGCCTGCGGCCGAGCCATTACCGCCACCGGCGCGCGGTTGCTCGACGTCAAGCCCGACGCCGTGCACCATCGCACCGTTTTTTCGTTTGCCGGCACGCCGGCGCAGGTGCGCGACGGGGCTCTGGCCCTGTTTGACGCCGCCCTGACCGCCATCGACCTGCGCAACCACAAGGGCGAACATCCGCGGATGGGGGCGGTGGACGTGGTGCCGTTTGTCCCGATCAAAGACGCCACGATGGCCGATTGCGTAGCGCTGGCTCGTGAAGTGGGGGCCGCTGTGGCCGCACGCCACCAGCTACCGATCTACCTCTACGAAGAAGCCGCGACGACCCCGGCTCACCGGAATCTTGAAGACGTACGCCGTGGCGAGTTCGAGGGGCTGGCTGACAAGATCGCGAAGCCCGAATGGGCGCCCGATTTTGGTCCGGCCACCGCACACCCGTCTGCCGGCGCTTCCATCATCGGCGCTCGGATGCCGCTGATCGCCTACAACATCAACTTGGCCACCGACCGGCTCGACGTGGCGAAGAAGATCGCGGCGGCCGTCAGGCACAGCACCGGCGGCTTCCGCTATGTGAAGGCGATGGGCCTGGCGCTTGAGGACCGTGGCATCGTGCAGGTCTCAATGAACCTGACCAACTTCGAAAAGACCCCGATCTACCGGGTGTTCGAGTGCGTGAAGCGCGAGGCCGAACGCTACGGCGTCTCGGTGCTCGAGAGCGAAATCATCGGCCTCATCCCCGCCGCCGCCCTCACGCAATCAGCTGCGTGGTTCCTGCAAGTGAGCGACTTCTCGGACAAGCAAGTCCTCGAAAATGCGCTCGCAGACGACTGAGAAACTGGGGAAAGTTCCTAATTTTCCCTAGAGGGTCCGATCCCCAACGACCGCATTTTTTTGTAGAGATTGGACCGTTCCACATCGAGGACCTCGGCCGTCTTTGAGATGTTGCCCTCGCAGGCCTCGAGCGTGGCGAGGATGTAGTCGCGCTCCCAGGCGTCGCGGGCGTCGTGCAGCGGTCGCACGATGGACGCGCCTGAAGTGTCGCGCAGAATGGTCGGCGCCACTACATCCAGGAACCCAAGGTCGGTTTCCGTAATGGTATCGCCGGGCGCCATGATCAACACGCGCTCCACCACGTTCCTGAGTTCGCGCACGTTTCCCGGCCAGCGGAAGACGCGCAACATCGCGGCGGCCTCAGGCGAAAACTGTTTCTCGCGCCGCCCGTATTCCTGCGCGAGCTCCGACACAAAATGCCGCGCCAGCCGCACCACGTCGTCGCCCCTCTCGCGCAGCGGCGGCACCGAGATCGGGATCACGTTGAGGCGGAAGAACAGGTCCTCACGGAACCGGCCCTCGCGGATTTCCTCGGCCAGGTATTTGTTCGTGGCGGCAATCACGCGCACATCCACGCGCACACCGCTCTGCCCGCCCACCGGTTCGATGACCTGCTCCTGCAACGCGCGCAGCACCTTGGCCTGCGTCTTCAGGCTCATGTCGGCAATTTCATCCAGGAACAACGTGCCGCCGTGGGCCAGTTCGAACTTGCCGCGCCTGTCGGCCACGGCACCAGTGAACGCACCTTTCATGTGTCCGAACAACTCAGATTCGATGAGCTCCTCTGGAATGGCCGCGCAGTTCACCTCGACAAACGCGCCGGCCCGCCGATGGCTCAGCGCGTGGATCTGCCGTGCCACCAACTCCTTGCCGGTGCCGTTTTCACCCGAGATCAACACGCGACTGTTGGTGGGCGCGGCCATCGCGATCTGGGCGCGCAGTTGCTGGATGAGCCCGCTTTCACCGACCATGACGAACCGGCGATCCACCCGCGCCCGCAGCGCGCGATTTTCTTCTTCAAGGTGATGCTGGCGCAGGGCGTTGCGCACCACGAGCACGGTCTTTTCGAGGGACAGCGGTTTTTCGATGAAATCAAATGCCCCGAGCTTGGTGGCCCGCACGGCGTTTTCGATGCTGCCGTGCCCCGAAATCATGATGACCTGCGCGTCGAGGTGCCGTTCACGCAGGCGCGCCAGCGTATCGAGTCCATCAAGGCCAGGCAGCCAGATATCGAGCAGCAGCAGATCGTAGGACCGGCGCGTGACCTGCTCCAGGCACGCCTCGCCGCTCTCCACGGCATCCACCATGTAGCCCTCGTCGCGCAGCACCCCGCCCAGCGACGCGCGCACGCCGGCTTCGTCGTCAACAATCAGGATAGCGGCCATGAAGGCGACTCCACCGATAGCTCAATCGTAAACACGGTTCCCGTCGGCGTCGCGTCACCCACATCAATTCGCCCGCCGTGCTCGCTGATGATGCGCTGCACGATGGCCAAACCCAGTCCGCTCCCCCGCCCCTTGGTTGAATAGTACGGCATGAACAACTTGTCGCGGTCTGCCGAGAGCACGCCGGGGCCATTGTCCACCACCTTGAATCGCAGCAATTGTTGAGTCTCGTCGCGCCCCGTCGACAACGTGACCGTCGGCACCGTCCCGTCGGGGCGATAGGCGGCGCCGGGTCCACCGAGTGCCTCGAGGGCGTTGTCGATCAAATTGATGATGACCTGTCGCATCTGCTCCACGTCCACGCGCACCAGGGGCGGGTCTGGTGTCAGCCGCTGCTCCATCACCACGAGCGACGACTGCAACACGCCGGCATAGAGACGAACGACATCGGCGATGATGGCGTTCAGATCGGCGGGCGCCATTTTGGGGCCGCGCAATCGCGCGAACTGCGCAAACTCATCCACCAGGCTCTTGAGCGCATCCACTTCCGTCACGATCGCGCCCGTGCATTCGTCCACCAGCGCCTTGTCGGCGGCAGGCGCGTTGGCGAATTTCCGGCGCAACCGCTCCGCCGAGAGCTGAATGGGCGTGAGCGGGTTCTTGATTTCGTGCGCCAGCCGCCGTGCGACATCGCGCCACGCCGCCACGCGCTGCGCCCGGATGAGCGGCGTGACATCGTCGAGCACGATGACCGCGCCTTCCGGGTCACCGGCGGTACCGCTGAGCACGGTGGCCGCGGCGGCCAGGTGAATCTCGCGGTCGTCGCGGGCCAGGGTCACTTCTTCGATGGCTCCGGCCAGCACCCGATCGAGCCCACGGCTCGACCCACCCAGGCGATGCGCCTCTGTCGTCGCGTCCACGAGGGGCAGGAGCACGCGC
>SHUF01000030.1 GCA_009694745.1 Acidobacteriota bacterium | reverse complement strand
CAGTTGGCGCTCGCGGCATTCGGCGATGCCAAACTGATCGAGCATCCGAATCTGTTTTACGCCGTGGCGGTGATTCCCCAGGGGCGGTCTACGGAAACTGCGCTCAAGGAACTGACAGCCCAGGTGGACGCCATGAAGACGACGCCGATCACGGCCGAGGAGTTGAATCGGGCCAAGCGGCAGTTCGCGCGTGATTACATCCTGGGCCGTGAAACCATTCAGCAGAAGGCGCTGCATCTGGCGCACGCGGTGGTGATTCACGACGATATCAAGACCGCCGATGGCGAGTTCGATCTCTTCCAGAAGGTGACGGTTGAAGACGTGCAGCGTGTGGCACGGACCTACTTCACGCCCGAGTCGCGGTTTCTCATCACCATCAACCCAGGCCCGGCGCGAACATCGGCCCAGGGCGGGGGAGGTGTCCGATGAGCCTGCGTGGATGGCGAATGTTGCCGGTGCGTATTGCGGTCGCCCTGTTGGTGGCCGGCGCGGGCGCATCAGCGATGGCGCAGGTTCGGCAATGGCCGACCGAGACACCGCCGCGCCCGTTCCAGGCGCCGCGTGTGAACTTCCCGGACTACAAGCTCAAGACGTTGCCCAACGGCTTGCAAGTGCTGGCGGTATCGCAGAACGAGCAGCCGTCGGTGAGCTTCCGCCTGCTGATCAGGGCGGGCGCTGCGCAGGACGCACCGGCGAAGCCGGGTGTGGCGTCATTTGTGGCGGCGTTGCTCGACCAGGGCACGGCGACGCGATCGGCGGAGGTCATCGCGAACACGATTGAGTCTGCGGGCGGCATCCTCGCGGTGGGCGCGGCCAACGAAGTGACATTCATCAACGGCGCCATCGTCAAAGACAAAGTGGCGCTGGCGCTGGATGTGGCGTCCGAAGTGGCGCGGCGACCGGCATTTGCGGCGGCCGAGATTCGGCGCCAGATGGATCAGGCGATTCAGGGATTGCAGGTCAGTGCCGAGGATCCCGAATACGTCGCCAACGCCCTGATTGATCGGCTGGTGTTTGGCTTCCATCCATACGGGCGCTCTGGGCCGAATAGCGTGGAAGCGATCCAGCGCATCACCCGTGATGATCTTGTGGCGTTTCATCGGAGTTGGTTCGTGCCCAACAACTCACTGCTTGCCATCGTTGGCGACCTGACGCACGAAGAGGCGTTTGCGGCGGCAGAAAAAGCCTTCGGGAGCTGGGCGAAGGCTGATGTCCCCGTGATGACCTTTGATGAACCACCCCCGCCCACACGGCGGCTCGTGGTGGTGGACCGGCCGGGCGCCGTGCAGACGGAAGTGCGTGTGGGACAGATCGCCGTCAGCCGTACGCACAAGGAATACGTGCCGATTGACATGGCCCTGCGCATCCTCGGTGGTGAAGGCGCTAACCGGTTGTTCGGCGTGCTTCGGAGCGATCGGGGCCTGACGTACGGCGCGTCAGCCAACTTCCGTGCCTTCAAGTTCGGCGGCAGCTTCATCGCCGAAACGGATACGCGGTCGGAAACCACCGGTGAGGTCCTGCGACTGACCGTGGACGAATTCTTCAAGCTTCAGAAGGAGCTGGTGGATCCGCGCGAGTTGCGCGGCGCGCAGGACTACATGTCGGGCAACTTCCCGCTGGCCATCGAGACCCCATCCGCGATTGCGATGCAGGTGCTCAACCAGCTGTTTTTCGGTCTCAGCCTGGATGAACTCGAGACGTATCGCGAACAGGTGACCACGGTGTCTGTGGCCGACATCCAGCGCGTCGCCAAACAGTTTCTGTTTCCCGATCGTCTCTCGATCGTACTGGTGGGCGACGCCTCGACGTTTGTCGGCCAGCTCAAGGCGATGGGCTTCGAACAGTTCGAACGTATTCCGATCGCGCAGCTGGACCTGAGTGCGCCGAGCCTGCGTAAGGCCGGCGGCGATCGGCGTGACTGAGCCCGTGGCCGCCCCGCCTTCACGTCGCGTGATGATCTCGTGCGGCGAGCCGTCCGGCGATCTGTACGCCGGCGCGCTGGTGCGCGCCCTTCAGCAGCAGGCCCCCGCGACCACCGCGTTTGGTTTTGGCGGATCGCACCTTGCCGATGCCGGTGCAGAACTCATCGGTGACTATCACGGCTTCAGTGTCACCGGCCTGACCGAGGCACTATCGGTGGTGCGCCGATCGTGGAAGATGCTCGGGACTCTGAGTGACGCTGCACACGACCGGCGCCCGGACGTGTTCGTTGCGATTGATTTTCCGGACTTCAATTTTCGGCTGCTGCCGCGCGTCCACAAGCTCGGCATCCCCATCGTGTACTACATCAGCCCGCAGCTCTGGGCGTGGCGCGCCGGCCGCCTGAAGACACTCAAGAAATATGTGTCGAAGATGCTGGTCATTTTTCCATTCGAGAAGCCGATCTACGAACGGGTGGGCCTGCCTGTCGAATTCGTCGGGCATCCGTTGATCGATCTGGCGGTCGCTTCCCGTTCGCGCGAGGAGACCTGCCGTGCGGCCGGACTCGATCCGGCGCGGCCGATTGTGGCCCTCCTGCCTGGCAGCCGTCCCAACGAAGTGCGGTTGTTGTTGTCGGTGCTGGTGGAAGCCGCAATGCGGCTCATGCGCGATGTGCCGGGCGTGCAGTTCCTGGTCGCGCGGGCTCCCGCCCTCGAGGATGTGTTCTTCGGGCCACTCGAGCAACTGCGCACTGCCGGAGTCCCGTTGGCCATGATGTCCGAGGCCACCGATGACGTGCTGGCCGCGTCTGATGTGGTGATTACCGCCTCAGGCACTGCCACCGTGCAGACGGCGTTGCACAAACGGCCGATGGTCATCGTCTACCGCGTGTCGCCGGTCACGTATTCGATTGGTAAACGCGTGGTGCGTGTGGCGAACTACGGCATGGTGAACCTGGTGGCCGGCCGGCAGGTCGTGCGGGAGTTCATCCAGGACGGTTGCACGCCTGAGTCCGTGGCCGACGAAGCCCGCGCGTTGCTCGTCGATCAGACTCGCGCCGATCAAATGCGCCTCGACCTGGCCGAGGTCGTCCAGAAACTCGGCGGGCCAGGCGCCTCGGACCGCGCGGCGGCCGCAATTCTGGGCGCCTGCCGGTAGGGCAGTCTTCGCTAGTGTAGGCCTCGGGCTTGAGAACCAGGCCGAGCTACGTACGGACACCCCGGCGTGGGGTATCCGGTACGTAGCTCGGCCTGGTTCTCAAGCCCGAGGTTATGTCGGTTGACAGCCGGTGCTCCGGATGGAGTTCCGGGTGCACTAAACTGGACGCATGCATCGCATGCTCCTGGTCGTCGTCATTTGCGTTGGGCTCGTCCTCACGCAGGGGGCGCTCGGGGCGTCCACGTTCCTGTCCGCTGAGTTTCGAGAGGTGGTATCCGAGGCGGCCACGGTTGTTCGCGGCCGTGTGACCGACGTTCGCGCCGCGCGAACGACCGCCGGCGAAGTCGAGTCGGTCGTGACGATCGGTGTGGACGCCGTGCTGAAAGGCTCGGCCGACGCGTTTATCTCGATGCGCATTCCTGGCGGCGTCATCGGCCGCTACCGCACCGTGATGACCGCAGCGCCGGTCATGCGCGTGGGCCAGCAAGCGGTGTTTTTCCTCAAGCGGGCCACCGGCAACGCCTTCTGGCCGGTGGGGCTGTCCCAGGGCATCTACCGGGTCACGATGTCGCCCACCGGTGCGCCCACAGTGGCCTCGCCTGTGTTGGCCGGCACCACCACCAACACCACTGGCGTCGTCGTCCGGGGTGACCTTCGCCGTAAGCCGCTGCCTCTTGGCGAATTCGAATCGCTCGTGCGGTTTGTGGTCGCGGGAGGTGCACGTTGAGCCGCCGCCTCACCGGGGTGCTCCTTCTGTGTGGGTTGAGTGTCACCGCAGTCGCCACCACTCAGGCGTACCTGAAACTTGGTGTGCTGACTCCCAACGGCGTCGTCGGCATCCGATGGACACGTCCCATCCAATACTTCGTCACTAACCGTGACGTGGACGGCGTTACGGCTCCCCAGTTGCAGGCGACCGTGGCGCGTGTCTTCGGCACCTGGGGCTCCGTGCCAGGGGTCGCGCTGACGCATAGCTTCACGGGCTTCACCGTGTCGGAGCCGTTTGTGGCAGACGGCATCAACGTCGTCGGTTTTCGCGCCCGGCCCGACCTTGAGCGAACCCTCGCAGCGGCTACGTTCGAGATCAACGAACTCACCGGCCAGATCATCGAGTCGGACATCTTCTTCAACACGGCCTTTGCCTGGTCCATCTCAGCCGGCGGCCAGGCGCCACGGTATGACCTGGAGTCTGTCGGCCTGCATGAGGTGGGACACCTGCTGGGACTCGGTCATTCAGGCTTGGGGGAGACCGAGATTCGCCCCGAGGGCGGCCGGCGCGTGCTCGGCAAACGCGCTGTGATGTTTCCCATCGCGTTTCCACCAGGAAATATCGAGGACCGCACACTGGAAGCCGACGACCGCGCGGGCATCGGTGACATCTATTCGAGCGGGGCCGGATCGGCGGGCCTGGGTTCGATTGGAGGCCGGGTCACGCTCGGCGGCGTTGGCTTCTTCGGCGCGCACGTGACCGCGCTCAACACCAGGACCGGTGAGCTTATCGGTGGCTTTACGCTCAACAACAACGGCGACTTCGCCATCGGTCACTTGGCGCCGGGCGTGTATGTGGTGCGGGCCGAACCCCTCGATGATGCGGATGTTGCGAGCTACTTCGACGAGGAGACGACGGTGAATGTCAATTTCAAGCCGGCGTACTATTCGTCGCTGGTAGCGGTTCCACGCGGCGGGTCTGGACCGAGGATTGAGATCAAAGTGGTGTCGAAGTGAGGGCGCTCGTCGGAGTATTCCTCCTGTCAGCCGGTCTGGTCGCGCCGGCTGCGGCGCAGACACCTCGATGGGAGGTGGGTATCGGTGCGTTGCTCACCGGTCGCGAATCGGCGGGCACGACCAGCGCGAGCGTCCTCGGTCCAGGCGGCGACTCACTCACGCTGTTTCGTACCACCAACCGCGTCACGTCGGGCCTGGGCGTGGAAAGTCAGTTGTCGTTGCGCCTGCGTGAACGGTTGCGGGCCGAGTTCGCCTTCGGGTGGGTCAGGGCCGACCTGGAGAGCCTGATTTCTGGCGACTTCGAGGGTGTGCCCGACGTCTCGCTGACACAGGGCGTACAGCAGTTCCGGGGTGAAGTGGCCGTGGCGTACCGGTTGTTGCAGCGCGGGCGACTGTCGGCGTTTGTGCGCGGGGGAGCGGGGGGCTTTCGAGAAATCACCACCGACCAGGCTCTGGTAGGCAACGGCGCGAGTGCGAGCCTGGGCGGCGTGGCGCATGTCCTGGTGCGGCAGGCCCCGTCGGGGTTGTTCGGGCGCATCGCGCTGCGCCTTGAGGCGCGCGCGGTGTTGCGCCAGGGTGGTGTCAAGTTTGGTGCCGAGGGCGCGCGAGTGTCGCCGGCGTTCGTCGCAGGTCTGGTTATTAGTCGATAGTTGATCGTCGTAGAAGGACGCATACATCATGTCGCTCGATTCGTTTCACACTCGTCAGACGCTCACTGTTGGTGAGGACTCCGTTGATTTTTTTAGCCTGCCCGCGCTTGAGGCTGCCGGGTTCCCCGGCGTTTCACGCCTGCCGTTTTCCCTGAAGATCCTTCTTGAGAATCTGCTGCGCCGCGAGGACAACGGCTTCGTCAAGGCCGATGACATCCGGGCGCTCGCCTCGTGGAACCTGAAGGCCCCTACTGAAAAAGAAATCTCCTTCATGCCGGCGCGCGTGCTCCTGCAGGACTTCACCGGCGTGCCGTGTGTGGTGGATCTGGCCGCGATGCGCGACGGCATCGTCGCGCTCGGCGGAAAGCCGGAGCAGGTCAATCCGCTTCAGCCGGTCGAGTTGGTCATCGACCATTCGGTGCAGGTCGATCACTTCGGCCGTGCTGACGCCCTGCAACTGAATTCAGAGCTCGAGTACCAGCGCAATCGTGAGCGCTACATCTTCCTGCGCTGGGGCCAGGATGCGCTGCGTAACTTCCGCGTGGTGCCCCCCGAGACCGGCATCGTCCATCAGGTCAACATCGAATATCTGGCGCGGGTCGTGTGCCGCGAAAACCAAGGTGGCCGGTCACTCGCGTATCCCGATACCGTGTTCGGTACCGACTCCCACACCACGATGGTCAACGGACTTGGTGTTGTGGGATGGGGCGTGGGAGGCATTGAAGCCGAGGCGGCCATGCTGGGCCAGCCCAGTTCCATGCTCATTCCTCCGGTCATCGGGTGCTACCTCACCGGGGAACTTCGTGAGGGGATGACGGCTACCGACCTGGTGCTGACGATCACTGAAGCGCTGCGCAAGAAGAAGGTCGTGGGCACCTTCGTCGAATTTTATGGTCCCGGTCTCAAGCACCTGACCATCGCCGATCGCGCCACACTGGGCAATATGTGCCCCGAGTACGGCGCCACTGTCGCGATCTTCCCGATCGACGACATGACGCTGGACTATCTGCGCTTTACGGCACGCGATCCGGAACAGGTGAACCTCGTGGAGGCGTACGCACGCGCTCAGGGCATCTTCCGGACCGACACGATGCCCGACGCGATTTACAGCGATTCGCTCGAGGTGAATCTGTCCACGGTGGTGCCGAGTCTGGCCGGACCTCGTCGGCCCCAGGACCGCGTGTCGCTGTCCGCAGCGCCTGAATCCTTTGCGGCGGTGCTCGATGATCTGAAGAAAGGCGTGAAGGCCGTGCCTGCGATGCCCGGCGTTTCCGCAGCAACCGTCACTCAGCTTGAGCACGGGTCGGTGGTGATTGCGGCCATCACCAGTTGCACCAACACGTCGAACCCCAGCGTGATGATCGCCGCAGGTCTGCTCGCCAAGAAGGCGGTGGAGCGCGGCCTGAAGAGTCAGCCGTGGGTGAAGACCAGCCTGGCGCCCGGTTCCAAAGTGGTGAGCGATTACCTGGAGCGCGCCAATCTGCAGGCGCCACTCGACGCCCTCGGCTTCAATGTCGTCGGCTATGGATGTACGACCTGCATCGGTAACAGCGGCCCGCTGCCTGACGAGGTGGCGGACGAAATCCGGGAACAGGGTCTCGTGGTCTGCTCGGTGCTATCGGGCAACCGCAACTTCGAGGGCCGCATTCAGCAGGATGTGCGGGCCAACTACCTGGCGTCGCCTCCATTGGTGGTGGCGTACGCCATTGCCGGGACGATGAACCTGAATGTGACAACCGATCCACTTGGGTTTGGGTCGGATGGCGCGCCGGTCTACCTCAAGGACATCTGGCCCACACAGCAGGAAATTCAGCAGACGATGCTTTCTTCACTGTCGGCTGAGATGTTCCGCGAGCAGTACAGCAAAGTCTTTGAGGGGGATGTGCGCTGGAGGACGCTGCCGGTGCCGACCGGTGATCGCTTTGCGTGGGACGCCGACTCGACGTATATCAGGCGGCCGCCCTTCCTCGAGAACCTCGCGGTGGAGCCGGCTGCGCCGGTCGAGATCGCCGGCGCGCGGGTGCTGGCGGTGCTGGGCGACAGCATCACGACCGATCACATCTCACCTGCGGGATCGATCAAGAAAGACACGCCGGCTGGCGTGTACCTCATCGCGCAGGGCGTGGAGCCGCGTGATTTCAACTCGTACGGCGCGCGGCGTGGCAATCACGAGGTCATGATGCGCGGTACATTCGCGAATGTGCGCCTGCGCAACCAACTGGCGCCTGGGACTGAGGGCGGATGGACCACCTGCTTCACGGGCGGCGCGCCGGCCGTGATCTCCATTTTTGAAGCGTCCGAAAAGTATCGCGCGGCCGGCATTCCTCTCATCGTGCTCGCCGGCAAGGAATACGGGTCGGGGTCATCGCGCGACTGGGCGGCCAAAGGCACGATGCTGCTGGGAGTGAAAGCGGTGATCGCCGAGAGTTACGAGCGGATTCACCGGAGCAACCTCGTCAACATGGGTGTGCTGCCGCTCGAGTTCCGCAATGGGGATACCGCAGCCTCGCTTCGCCTGTCTAGTCAGGAAGTCTTTGCGCTGATTGGCTCGGGTGCCACCATGATGCCCCGCGGCACCCTGGTGGTGCGGGCGACCGAACTCGATGGCGCTGTCACCGAATTTCTGGTGACTGTGCGGGTGGACACGCCTGAGGAGCTCGTCGCCTTCAGGCATGGAGGCATACTTCCTTACGTGCTGCGGAGACTGGCACGTGCGAAATGAGCCAATGGGCCAACTAGGCAATGGGGCAATGAGGCGATGGGGCTCTCTGCGGCTGACATAAAGGCCAGGGCCGCAGAGATTGGGTTTGACCTCTGCGGTATTGCACGCGCGGACCAGCATCCGAAGTTGGCGCGGTTTGCGGAGTGGATAGCACAGGGCCGGGCGGGGGAGATGCACTACCTCGCCGAGTCGCTCGACGAACGTCGTGACGTGCGTCACACGCTGACAACCGCGCGTTCTGTGATTTCGGTCGCGGTGCTGTACAACACGGATCAGCCGTATTCCACGCAGAACTCCGGCGATGGCCGCGTCTCGGTGGCCCGTTATGCTTGGGGCGACGACTATCACGCAGTGGTCCGCGCCAGGATTCGGCAGTTGCTGCAATGGATGGCCGATCACGCCGGCCCTGGCCTCGAAGCGTTCACGTGCGTAGACGATGGCCCCGTGCAGGAGCGGGTGTATGCCGAGGCCGCGGGCCTTGGGTGGATTGGCAAGAACACGTGCCTCATCAATCCGTCGCTCGGGTCGTGGCTGTTCCTGGGAGAAATCGTCACCAACCTCGACCTGGAGCCAGACACTCCTGGCGTGGATCAGTGCGGCACCTGCACGAAGTGTCTCGACGCCTGTCCCACGGGCGCGATCGTGGCGCCGTACGAGCTCGATGCGACGCGGTGCCTTTCGTACCTGACGATTGAGGTGCGTGGCGCGGTGGACGAGGCGCTACGTCCCGCGATGAAAGACCAGGTCTACGGTTGCGACATCTGCCAGGATGTGTGCCCGTGGAATCGTCGTGCCGGCGTCTCCGACGATCCTGTCTGGCAACCCAGGGATGTCTTCAAGTCCCCGCGCCTGATCGAACTCTGCCGGATGTCCGACGATGCCTGGGTAGCTGCGCTGAAGGGGAGTGCGATGAAGCGCGCCGGGCTGCACCGCATCCGCCGGTCACTGGCGTATGCAGCGGTAGGACTTGAAGGGACCGATCGGACCGATGCACTGTCGGCCCTACGAACGCACCCGTCCGCGGAAGCGCCGGTAGTGTCGGACGCCCTCGAATGGGCAGACATTCGCCCATAGACACGCGTAAGATCCCCCTATGTCTTTGGCGCCAACACTCCTGATTTCCATGCCGCAGTTGACCGACCCGAATTTTGCGCGGACGGTCGTGCTGCTGTGCGAGCACAGCCCGGAGGGTGCGCTCGGGCTTGTGGTGAATCGGCCGTCGGACATCAAGGCCGCCGAGGCGGTACAGATGAAGCCGCCCGTGCAGAGTCCCAATGATCTACCTCTCCTGATCGGCGGTCCCGTTGAACCAGGCCGGGGCTGGATTCTCACGACGAAGGAACCTGCGGTGGAGCACAAGTCGCTTGGCGGCAGCCTGTACCTGACCGCGTCACCGTCCTTGCTGCGCGAAGCACTCGAGACGAGGCCAGCACCGCGGCGTACCCTTGTGCTCGCAGGGTACGCCGGTTGGGATGCAGGCCAACTGGATGAGGAGTTGTCGAACTCCGCGTGGCTCATCGCGCCACTCGAACTCGACCTGATCTTTGAGATTCCTTCCGCCGTGTCATGGGAAATGGCCATACGCCGCCTGGGCGCAGACCCCCACTTGCTCCAAATGGGGCATGGCGTTCACTAACTTAGGAACTGGGGAACTGGGGAAGTTAGGAAGTTAGGAAGTGGGGAACTTTGGAACTGTGGTGGCCGTCGCGATTGCGGTATTCGCTGCCTCGCTCGGTGGTTCAGTCGTCGCGCAGGCGCCGACACCGGTGGCCGCGGCAGTGGTCACGTATCACGTCGAGCCGCTGGCTGAGGGTGAGTTACCGAAGCGTTTCACCCCAGCGCAACTCGCGGTCCTCGAGAAGCTCAATCGACGTGGCCTCGAACACCTCGGCCGGCTGACCGAGTTGATCGTTCCAGACATGTGGCCGGAGGATGAACTGGCGTACAGTCCGTTGCCGGCTGTGTGGCCGTGGGCCGAGATGAACCCGAAAGCCATCGTTGTGCATCAGCCGGCGCAGGTGTTCGGTGCCTATGAATACGGCCGATTGGTGAGGTGGGGGCCCGTCACCACCGGTCGCAGGAGACCGCCACGCCGGCCGGTGTCTACAACCTCACGTGGAAGTCCAAGAGCCGCAGGAGCACCGACAATGACGCGTGGCTGCTGAAGTGGTATTTCAACTTCATCAACAGCCGCGGCGTGTCTTTTCACGAGTTTGACCTGCCCGGCCACCCGGCCAGCCACGCCTGCGTTCGGCTGCTCACGCGCGACGCCATGTGGCTGTACGACTGGGGCGAGCAGTGGATCCTCTCGCCCGGCGGCCGCACGATCGTCCTGCCCGGAACCGTCGTGGTCGTTCAGGGCTTGGTGGACTTCTCCAACCCCTCGCCCTGGACGTCCATCGACTGGTGTCGGCGGCCACTGACGTTCGCATCCGGAGGGCACGGGCTTCAGCCCGGGACCTCCGAACCCTATCCAGGACTTTGCTACCTGCCTTTGACCGGCTCCACCTTCAGCCGGGCCGCTTCCGCATTAAACGCCGCCAGGTCCTTGGTCAGGATACCGGCGACGTTGTCGGTCAGTACCTTGAGTTCAGCGCTGAGTGCGGTGAGGATCGGCAGAGCGTTACCGATGAGCTTGCCATCGCCACTGTTGACCATCGACCCCAACGAGGCCAGCCGGTTGTTGACCTTGATGGGAAAGTTGAGCGGGTCCTGGCCAGCCTGATTCTTCACCTGGTAGATCTCGCCTTCCACTTCGCTCAGGCCGGAAACCAGTGCGTCCGCTGCCGCCTTCAGTTTTGGGTCGGATGCCTTCGACAGGCGGTCCGCCACGTCCGCCTTGATCCGGCGGATATCGATGACGGCCTGGTTGGCTTCACTGGTCTTGTCGCGAATACGAATCGCCAGGTCGAACTGCTCCTGCAGATCCGCGTCGGTTTCGTCAATGTGGAGGGGATGCCGTTTGACCATGAACGGCTGCGTTTGCGTCACGCCATTCACGGTCATCCGCACCTGGTACGTCCCAGGGGCCGCCGCGGGCCCCTGCACACCGCCGCCCCAGAGAATCATCCCGGGAAAGCTTGTCGCTGGCGGATAACGCAAATCCCACGTCACGCTCTGCATGCCTTGCGCCATCGGGGCGTTGGCCGCACCACCGCCGCCTCGACCGCCTCCGCCTCCACGGCCTGCGGCTGGAGCCGCAGCGGCCGCTCCGCCCGCCGCCCCCGCAAACGATCGGACCACCGCGCCGGCCTTGTCCAGCACGTCAATCGTGAGATTCGTCACCGGACCGGTCACCCAGTACTTGATCTGTGCGCCGTTTGTGGATCGGATGGCATCTTCCGGCGCAAACAGATAGGCCGGCGACGCTGCGGTTGCGGCTGGACTGAACTGACGAATCGGTGCGATGTCATCGAGCACATAGAACCCACGCCCGTGTGTGGAGATCACCAGATCACGAGCCTCCACGATCAAGTCCGACACCGGCAGGCTCGGCAGGTTCAGCGACAGCGACTGCCACGTAGCGCCGTCGTCATAGGAAATGTAGACGCCCTTGTTCGTGCCCGCATAGAGCAGACCACGACGCTTGTGATCCTCGCGCACGACGTTGACGTACTCGTCGTTGTTGATCCCGTTCACCATTTTCGCCCACGTGCGCCCAAAGTCGCGCGTGCGGAAGATGTACGGCGAGAAGTCGTCGAGGAGCGGCCGCTTCACCGCTGCGTAGGCCGTACCGGCGTCAAATGACGATGCGTCGATGATGCTGACACGGCCGAAGTCCGGCATGTCTTTCGGCGTCACGTTCGTCCAGGCCTTGCCGCCATCACGTGTGACATGAATCAACCCGTCATCTGATCCTGCCCAGAGGACGGTCGCGTCAGTCTTGCCGGGCGCCAGCGCAAAGACCGTGGCATACACTTCGGGACCGTTCATGTCTCCCGTGATCGGACCGCCGGAGTGTCCCATGGTCTTCGGGTCGTGGCGGGTCAGGTCGCCGCTGATGCGATCCCAGTGCTGCCCGTTGTTGGTGGTTCGCCACACGTGCTGCGTGGCGGTGTACAGCACGCGTGTGTCCACCGGCGAGAAAATGATGGGGAACGTCCATTGAATACGTTCCACCAACGCACTCGATGGTTCGCCTGAGAACATCCGCGGATAGGGATGCACCTCACGCTGTTGGCCGGTGCGTCGATTCGTGTATTGCAGCCATCCGCCGTTCACCGCACCTGCAAAGAAGGCGTCAGGGTCCTTGGGATCCGGGGCGATGTATCCGGGTTCAAAACCGCCGGGGTTGTACATCTCTGGCGCGGCGCCGCCGGCACGGCCTCCGCGACCTCCACCGCCGCCTGCTTCATTGGGCAGGCACACCGTGTTGCCATCCTGTTGCGCCCCGCACACGTGATACGGGAAGTGTTTGGTGGTGACCACGTGGTAGTACTGCGGCGTTGGGAAATCACGCGCCGTGAACGGATTCCCGCCGGTGTAGGTGACGGCGCCGCCGGTGTCGCTGGCGTGCAGGATATGTTTCGGATCGGCCGGATCGATCCAGAGATCATGTGAGTCGCCGCCCGCGAAGCTCGTCATGGTCTTGCCGCCGTCAGTGGACTTGAACGTGCCAACGTTCAGCAGGTAGACCGTGTCTGCGTTGGCCACGTCCGCCGTGACGTGGGTGTAGTAAAACGCGCGCTGGCGGATGTTGCGGCTGCTGTTGACCAGCGCCCACGAGGCGCCGGCATCATCCGATCGGAACAATCCGCCGTTGGCATTCTCCACGAGGGCATACACGCGGTTGGAATCCGCACCGGACACTGACACGCCCACGCGGCCGATGAGCCCGGTGGGCATGCCAGGTGCGCGCGTGATTTCCGTCCACGTCTCGCCGCCATCGGTGGACTTGAACAGGCCGCTGCCGGCGCCGCCGCTCGACATGGTGTATTCCAGCCGGAAGGCTTCCCACAGGGCGGCGTAGATGACGTTCGGGTTCCTGGGATCGATCGAGAGATCGACGGCCGCTGTCTTCGTGTCGCGAAACAGCGTGCGCTTCCACGTCTTGCCGCCGTCCGTGCTCTTGTAGACGCCGCGTTCCTCGTTCGGTCCGCCGTGGTGGCCGAATGCCGCCACGTAGACGATGTCCGGGTTCTTCGGATGGATGCGAATCTTGGAGATGTTCCTGGCGTCGCGGAAGCCGATGTGCGCCCACGTCTTACCGGCGTCGGTGGACTTGTAGACGCCGTCGCCCGACATGATGTTGCCGCGGATGCACGTCTCGCCCATCCCGAGGTAAACAATGTCGGGATTCGACTCCGACACGGCCACGGCGCCAACGGACGAACTGCCGACCTGGCCGTCGGTGACCGGAACCCAGGTCTCACCGCGATCGGTCGTCTTCCACAGGCCGCCTCCGACCGCACCAAAATAGCCCTCGTTCGGGCGTCCCACGACGCCTGCGACGGCAAGCGACCGCCCGCCGCGATCGGGACCAATGCCTCGCCACTGAAACAGGTTCAGGTAGGGCGGCAATCCGGATGCCGCCTGCAGGCCGGGCACGTTGCCGCCGGTTTTTCCAGCCATCAGTGGCAACGACCAGAGGCCGGCCATCGTGAACGCCAGCGCAGCGCCGGCAACAAGTGCGTAAGGACGACGGATGATGAGGGCCATATGCTTTTCCAAGAGAGGAGCATAGCGGAAAACGTGTGAAACCGATCTACGATTGACGGCCCATGGCACTCTCACCCGGCACGCGCATCGGCAGTTACGAAGTGGTCGGCCCCCTGGGTGCGGGCGGCATGGGTGAGGTGTATCGCGCGCGCGATGCGCGGCTGGGCCGCGACGCCGCGATCAAGATTCTGCCCGAGGTGTTCCTCAATGACGCCGACCGGGTGGCGCGTTTTGAACGCGAAGCCCGCACGCTCGCCTCGTTGAATCATCCGAATATCGCCGGCATTTACGGAATTGAAGGCAGCGCCATCGTCATGGAACTCGTGGAGGGTGAGGACCTCTCCGAGTTGCTCGCGCGCGGACCCGTGCCGCTGGCTGACGCGCTGAAGACCGCGCGCCAGATTGCTAGTGCTCTCGAAGCCGCGCACGAGCAGGGCATCGTGCATCGCGACCTGAAACCGGCCAACGTGAAAGTGCGGCCGGACGGAACGGTCAAGGTGCTCGACTTCGGATTGGCCCGCCCGGGCGGCTCAGGTGACGCCTCTGGTTCAATCGCGAACTCGCCGACGATGACGAGCCCGGCGACGGCGTTCGGGATGATCATCGGTACGGCGGCCTACATGAGCCCGGAGCAGGCGCGCGGCAAGGCGGTCGACAGGCGAGCCGACGTGTGGGCCTTCGGGGTCGTTCTCTACGAGATGCTCTCAGGCCGCCGCGCGTATCCCGGCAGCGAAGTGTCGGATGTGTTGGCGTCGGTGCTGAAAGACACCTTGCCGCTTGATGGCGTGCCGGCTGACACGCCGGCAGCGATTCGCCGATTGCTGCGCCGCTGCCTGGAGAAGGACCGCGCCGATCGCCTGGACTCCATGGCCACGGCGCGACTTGAAATCGCTGACGCGATGGCGCCGAGCAGCGATGATGCGCCCGCAGTGACTGCCGCCGTTGCGCCGAACCGGTCGCGCACCATGCTGATCGCGGCTGTCGCCGTGATCGCCGCGTCAGCCCTCACGGGATTTGTCGTCTGGCGCGCACGGACACCCGAACCGCTCCAGCCGATCTCCTTTGCGTTGGCGCCGCCGCTCGGGGAAATGGTGCAGGTCAACGTCAACCAACCCGCTCTGGCGATCTCGAATGACGGCCGGCGGATCGTGTACGGCATTGGGGTTGTCGGCAAAACGCTCGTGGTCAGGTCGCTTGACCAGTTCGCCGACCTGCCGCTCACGAACCTCGGGACACAGCCACGGTCGCCGTTCTTTTCCCCCGATGACAAGTGGCTGGGTTACTTCGCCGCGGCCAGCAGCGGCGAGGCCGCCCGCCTGATGAAGGTGGCGCCGACTGGCGGGGCGCCGCTCGAGATCGCGACGGTCCAGGGCAATCTTCGCGGCGCCTCGTGGGGCCGCGACAACACCATCGTGTTCGCAAGCACGGCCTGGGAGAGTGGTCTGCTGCGCGTGTCCGCCGATGGCGGGGACCCGGAGGTACTGACAAAACCAGACACGGCGGCCGGCGAGGTCGATCACCAGTGGCCGTCCGTGATGCCGGATGGCAGGCACGTGGTGTTCACCGTTTCCCGAGTGTCGACGCAAGGGGCCCTCGAGCTTCAGCGAGACATCGCGGTCCTGGATCTGGCCACCCGCAACGTGCGCGTGATCAGGCAGGGTGCGTCCTACCCGCGACTGGTCGGCACAAGTCACCTGCTCTTCGTGACCGACCGTGGGGTGTTCGCCGCACCATTCGATCCGGTCGCCTGCGAGTTTCGCGGCGAGGCCGTGCGAGTGATTGAGGACGTGGCCGTCAAGCCTTCGTCCGGAGGCGCTGACGTCGAGGTATCGAACGCCGGGGTCCTGACGTACATCGCCGGAGGATCGGTCACAGTGAAGTCGCTGGCCTGGATTGATCAGCACGGCGTCGAGACGCCGATGTCCGCGCCTGAGCGTGGATACGGGGAGTTCAAGTTGTCGCCCGACGCGACTCGCGCGGTCGTGACAACGAATGACGATGGGGCGTCGAGCCTCCATGTATACGACCTGACGCGCGGAACGCTCAGCCGCATCACGCCGCCCACCGAGCGCGGCTTCGCGCCTGTGTGGAGCAGCGATGGCCGTTTCGTCTATTACCGTAGCTATTACGGTGACGCCGACTCCGGGCTGTCCCGCATCTCGGCCGCGGGCGGAGGTTCGCCCGAGCTGCTACTGGCCGAGAAGGACAATATCGCGTTGACCCCGACGGGCGCGACGCCCGACGGACGGTCGCTGCTTCTCAGGACCAACGCCGGTGGAAGATTCGAGATTCAAATCCTGAATCTCGAGGGGACACCGTCGCCGACGCGTCTTGTCGCTGATCCGGACGGGGCGGAGGACGGGCAGGTCTCTCCAGATGGCCGATGGCTTGCCTACAGGGTGAGGGTCGGGTCCAGTGGGGCGGGCCAGGTGTTCCTGCGCCCGTTCCCCAACGTGACTGACAGCCGCGTGCAAGTGTCCATCGACGGGGGCAGCCGGCCAGTGTGGGCCGCCAACAGTCGCGCGGTCTTCTACTCCGGCACCCGCGAGAGCGGCGGCATCTGGAGAGTCGATCTGGCAGCAAACGGACAACTCGGGAAGCCGATGTTGGTGCTGGCTGCCAGCGGTGATGCGGGCCAGGTGATCGACATCGCTACCGGCGGCGATCGGTTCATCCGGATTCAGCCCGTCGTCGACAAGACGAAGACGAACGAACTGCGCGTGATGCTCAACTGGTTCGAGCTGCTGAAACAGAAGATGGCCGGTGGGAAGTAGCGCTCGCTACTTCGTGATGATCGATTGAAAGAACTAAAGGGCGCGCGGATCCCGAGACTGTCCCAGCCCCGCCATGGCTTCGCGCCGCACGCTTGTGGCGGTGGGCGTGAGCGGAGTCGAGCGGGCGAGGTCGATGAGCGTGGCGACAGCGCTCGGGTCACGGTGCAACGCGATGGCCCTGACGGCTGCGTTGGCGATTCGGCTCTTCACATCCACATCCATCGTGTCGTCAACGGCGCGGGCCTTCAGCCAGGCCACGCTGTCGACTCCAGAGACGCCTGTCAACCAGTGGAGCGACATGCCGCCTGCGTTCACCGGACAGTCATCAGTGAGGGCGCGCATGCGTTCGAGGCGTTTCTCCACCAGTCGCACGAATATTGTCACCTGTGTGCCGGCTTCCAGGCGAACCGGCCCGGTGGGCGCCGGGAACTGAGGGGGCGTGGGCGGGGTGTCGGTGGCCTGGGGCCCGATGCGGCAGCCGCGAACCCCGGTCGACATGGCGTCATCGGAGTAGTAGCAGCACAGGTTGCGCTCACCATCCATCATTGGCACCTGCCACGCCACCCACTGCGGCGTGGTGGCCTGAGAGGCGAGCGCGCCACGTCGCGCGTGAGCGACGTGACCACCTGCGTGTTGACCTTGGCGTTCTGGATCACAGGCGTCTGAGCCGCGACGACCGCAGCAGCCACCACGAGTGAGCCCGTCATCAAGATTTTGTGCATTCGTGACTCCCCGGACCCTAGACCCACCTTCGCGCTGCGCGCTACGGCGGGCAAGCCCTGGACTATTTGATGATTTCGAGCATGTAGTCCATGGCCGCCTTGTTGCGGCTCATGGTTGAGAGCTTGGACACGATGTCGCGCTTGAGGGTCATGTTGGTTTCCTTGCGCGCGATGGCGACCAGGGCTTCACCGTTGTTCTGGCTCATCAGGGACGAGACGATGGTCTTCTTGTTTTCCATGTCCTCTTCGCGGCTGTAGAGATCCGCGAGGATCGCGCCCGACTTGTCGGCGCGCATGCTGCCGAGGCTGCGAAGAGCACGGCGACGCAGTGCCGCGTCACGTTCGCTCCGGGCCACTTCGCTAAGCCGATCCGCGGCGCCGAGCGAACCAAGACGCGAG
This sequence comes from Acidobacteriota bacterium, assembly GCA_009694745.1. Lineage (GTDB taxonomy): Bacteria > Acidobacteriota > Vicinamibacteria > Vicinamibacterales > SCN-69-37 > SYFT01. Next base: position 12,889 of record SHUF01000030.1, on the reverse strand, counting down.
AGGATGCTCATCTTCAGGTCGCGGTTCTGTTCCTTCTGGTAGATCGTCCACAAATCCTGCGCGGCACTGGCGTCGTTCATCTGCCCGACGGCCGACTGACGCAGGTCAATGACGCCGGTGCCCTTTGCCACTTCCATGAGCGCGTTCATGTTTCCAGACTGCCCCCAGGCTTGCAGGACCGCTCGTTTGATCTCGACGTCCTGGGTTGTGTCGTAGATCTCACGCAACTCCGCGCTGGTCGCGCCGCGTTTGCCGCCGGTGGCGACATAGCGGATCGCGTACTTCTGTAGGTCAGGGTTGGCGCCGCCCTTGGCAATGTCCATAAGGATCTGACGCGCCCGTGGCTGCGAGCTCTGCGCGAGCACGAAGATCGCCCGCTGTTTCAGCTGCAGGGAGTTGGCCCCGGTCAGCACACCCTCGATCAGCGGGAGCGCGCGCTCGGGATCCGAGTGCTGCAAGGCGTTGAGTGCAAGCATTTTCAGCTCATCCTCCTCGGCCTGTTCGGGGCGTTCGGCCTGGCCTGACGACTGGCGCACGGCGGCTTCAAGAATGCCCGCGTCCTTCAGATAGGCGTTCTTCGCGTGGTCCTTCTTGAGTGTTGACAGCGCCGCCGTGGCATCGCTGCTGCGGCCGAGCCGATACAGCGCGTAGGCCTTGTGGTACAGCGCGGCGTCGATCCTGGCCGCCTTCTGTGTGATGACCTGGCCGAATCGCCCGATGGCGCGTTCGTAGTCGCGGCGCAGCAACAGACTGCTGCCGGAGTCGTAGGCACTGCCGCCCGCTCTTGTCCCGACAGGCCGCCCAGTGCCAGTTGCAGCTGTTCGCCGATCTGTCCTGCGTAGACCAGGTCATCCATACTCGGGGCGTTTGGTGAGGCCACCAGCCCTTCGAGCACGTGGTCGTCTGCCACCATCTGCCGTTTTGGTCTCGCCCGGAGAAAATCCACTGAGCAGTTGAACGCGATCCGGTAGAGCCACGTGGACACGTTTGCCCGAGCCTCAAAGCGACTGAGCTGCTTGTAGGCCTTGATAAACGTCTCCTGCACAATGTCTTCGGCGTCTTCGGCTCGGCCCGTCATTCGGAACGCCAGTCGATACAGGCTTCGGCTGTGTCGCTCGACTAGCACCCTGAAGGCGTCCTAGTCGCCTTCCCTGGCCCTCGCGACTGCGGCCGCATCATCCAGCTGCATCTGCTCCGTTATGACGGGAAAGGAGGGCAAAGAGTTAGTTCAGGTCCGTGGGTCCGCTGGTCCGCCGGTCCGTGGGTTCCCGGTGGTCGCTTCGCTCCGGCTTCCCCAGTTCCCCAGTTCCCCAGTTCCCCAGTTCCTAACTACTGAGCATCTGCCCAATGCCCTCGGCCAGGTCCTTCTGCCGGTATTCCAGGTCGCGTTCGGCAGCGGAGCTGTCGAGGGGCCAGTCGTGGCGGAAGATCTGCAGAGTGGGGCGGGTGAGCTGGGGAGGGTGGCCCGTCAGTCTTGCGCGGGCTTCGTCCATCCAGGCCGCAGGAGTACCCAACCACAGAGGGAGCCGTCGGGGCAGGGCCGTGCCGCGCAGATCGCGCAGGATTTCAAACGGGCGCAATTGGGGGAGGTTGGGGCCTCCGACCTGATAGCCGGGTTCGGGATTCGGGTGTTCGAGCGCGGAGACGTGGGCGTTGGCGACTTCTTCTACCCAGGCGAAGGACCACAGGCGATCGGCACCTAGGAGTCCGGGCAGTCGTCCGGCCATGTGGTCGGCGAACATCCGGCCAATCAGGTTGCCTTCCGACAGGAGGCCTGGCCCATAGATGACCCCGGGGTACATGGAGACGATGGGGATGCCGTCGCGGTGCGCCTGGTCTGCGACCAGGCGCGCCGCGGCTTTCGTGCGTTGGTAGTCGTTAGCCACCAGCGGGACGTCCCGTCCCGCTGGTGGCAGCGCCAGAAACGACGATGTGTAGACGAGGCGGTGGAGGCCGTGCGTCCGCACGGCCTCCACCGCGTGGTGCAGGCCGCCGACGTTGATGTCGTCGAAGTCGCGCGAGTTCGGGCGCCAGATGCTGACGAGGGCGGCGGTGTGGATGAGGGCGTCGCAGCCGCGTGCGGCTGCGACGACCGCGTCGCGGTCGCGCACGTCGCCGGAGATGAAAACGACCTCTGAGGTCGTTTTCAGCCGGCGCGCGAACACCACCGCTTCATGTCCGCGTCCCACCAGCGCGCGGACAATCGCCTGCCCAAGGTACCCCGTGCCGCCCGTGATCAACACCCGCATCGTTGGCCAGTCTATCCGGAAGACCCCGGGACCCAGGACTCCAGGACCCCATGTACAATCGTGCGAAATGTTCGGCCGCCAAACAACCGGGTCCGTTGTCTGTGTGTCGTGCGGGTACCTGGTGGGCGCCAACGACGACCGCTGCTACAACTGCGGACGCCGCAATCCGGGCCTGTGGGGATTCGCCACCGCCGTCCGGCGTCTGGGCAGCGATCTCGGGTTCATCCCGTTCGTGATCGGGTTGTCGGTCCTGATGTTCGCCATCACACTCGTGGCGTCCAGGGGCGAGATTGGCCTGGCAGGTTTTTCGTTCCTCTCGCCCAACAGTTACAGCCTTCTGCTGTTTGGCGCGAGCGGATCGATTCCGGTCTTCAGGTTCGACCGTTGGTGGACGGTGTTGAGCGCCACCTGGCTGCATGGCAGCCTGATTCACATCCTGTTCAACCTGTACTGGGTGAGGCAACTGGGGCCGGCCGTGGCGGATCTGTACGGACCGGGCCGCATGGTCATCATCTACACGGTGGGCGGCATCGCGGGGTTCACGCTCACGTCATTCGCGGGCAACTACCTCAACTTCCTGCCGCTGCCGATCCTGCACGGCGCGCCGTTTACGGTCGGCGCCTCGGCGTCGATCTTCGGATTGCTCGGCGCGCTCACGCATTACGGCCGGCGCAGTGGCTCAAGCGACATCTACCGCCAGGCCGTGTACTACGCGGTGTTCATGTTCGTCATGGGACTGGTCATGTCGAGCATTGACAACTACGCCCACGCCGGCGGATTCATCGGGGGGTACCTGGTCAGCCGCGTGCTGGATCCCCTGGAGCCTGAGCGAATCAACCACATGGTGTGGGCTCTGGTCTGTATCGTGCTCTCTGTCCTCTCCATCGTTGTCTCGGTGGTGCATGGATTGTGGCTGGGATGACTCATGCGTAAACCCGTCGTCGTAATCACCGGGGCTGGTGGCGAAATTGGCCATGGCCTCATCGAACAGCTGGCGGCCGATGGCACGCGTCCGATCGTGACGCTGGATGTGGCGCCCCTTGAAGCGTCACTGGCGAAACATCTCACGCGCGAGTTCACCGGGTCGATTCTTGACCGCACCCTCCTGGAGCGCATTCACTCCGAGTTTGAAGTGGACATGGTGTTCCATCTGGCCGCGTTGCTCTCCACGCGGTCGGAGTTTTCGCCCGTCATGGCCCATGAGGTGAACGTGGAGGGCACGCTCAATTTGCTGGAGTTTGCGCAGCACGAAGCCGAGTCGCACGGACGGCCGGTCACATTCCTGTATCCGTCCTCCATTGCTGCGTACGGTCTGCCGTCGCTTGACGCCAAGCGCCAGGCCGGCCGCGTCAAAGAGCACGAGTGGACCCATCCCACGACGATGTATGGCTGCAACAAGCTGTGCTGCGAACAGCTGGGCGAGTACTACGCCAGGCACTATAAGCAGCTGTCGGCTGAGTCCATGGCCGGTCGAGTGGACTTTCGGGCGGTCCGGTTCCCAGGACTCATCTCGGCGATCACCGTGCCGTCGGGCGGCACCTCTGACTATGCGCCCGAGATGATCCACGCCGCCGCCAAGGGCGAGCCATACGCCTGTTTCGTGCGCCCTGATGCGCAAATTCCCTTCATGGCGATGCCCGATGGCGTGGAGGCATTGTTGAAGCTTGCGGCGGCGCCCAAGGCCACACTGACCCAGACAACGTACAATCTTGGCGCGTTCGCGCCCACCGCCGAGCAGGTGCACCGCGAGGTGCTGCAGGCCTTTCCCGACGCCCAGGTGTCGTTTGTCGAAGATACCAAGCGCCAGGGCATCATCGATTCGTGGCCCGCGGACGTGGATGACGGGGCGGCTCGAAGAGACTGGGGCTTCGCGCCGAAATTCGACTTCGAACGTGCATTCCGGGACTATCTCATCCCCACAATTCGACGACGATACGATCGGAATCGATAAGCGATCACCGATTTCGATTTCAGATTGGAGATTTAATAGAAATGCCGCTTTTGACTGTAGAGGGTGAAGGTACGTTCGAGGTGCCGATGGGCAAACGTCTGGTGCTGGCGCTCGAGCAGGACGCGCACATCGATCAGCTGCACGCCTGTGGTGGGAAGGCGCGGTGCACCACCTGCCGCGTGGAATTTATCTCCGGGGAGCCTGAGACGAGGACCGAGGCCGAAACAGCGGCGCTGTCGTCCAGAGGACTGACCGGGGTGCGACTGTCGTGTCAAATTCTCATGAACCACGACATGACCGTGCGGGCCATCAGCCGCCTGGCCGGCTCCGGCCGCGCGGACGCGGGGCGCACGCCTGCTGAGGCGATCGAGCCGTAGGCTCCGGTGATTGATCCGGCTTTCCTCATCCAGGCCTACCGTCAGGGATATTTCCCGATGGGGCTGGAGGATGGCGATATTGGCTGGTTCTCGCCTGACCCGCGCGCGATCCTGCCGCTCGAGGCGACGCGGGTGTCGCGCAGGCTTGCGCGCGTGGTGCGGTCGTCCCGCTTCGACGTGGTGATCGACCGCGACTTCGAGGGGGTCATGCGCGCCTGCGCGGCCGGCCGCGACGAGGGCACGTGGATCTCCGAGGACATTCTCGAGTCGTATGTGGCGCTGCACCGCCTCGGCGTGGCCCACTCGGTGGAGGCCTGGCGTGACGGCCACATGGTCGGCGGGTTGTACGGCGTCCATCTGGGCGGCGCGTTTTTTGGAGAATCGATGTTCCATCATGAGACGGACGCATCGAAGGTGGCCCTGGTCGCGCTGGTGTCGCACATGCGCGCTCGCCAGATGACGCTGCTCGACATCCAGTGGGTCACGCCCCACCTGGCCCAGTTTGGCGCGGTGGAGATTGCGAAGGCCGACTACCTGACACGCCTTCGGCAGGCGATCGACATTCCGTGTACGTTTGTGTGAGGAGGCTGTCGTGGCGAATGTGAGTCGAAGTGTGGGGTTGTTGTTGATGATCGTCGGTGTGGGCGGGTATGTCATGACCGGCATGGCGAGCCCAACCGCGCTCATTCCAGCGGCATTCGGCCTGGTGATTTCCATGCTGGGGTTTTATGCCCGCCATGAAGACAATCGCCGGACGGCGATGCACCTGGCGATGGGCATTGCGATGGTCGGCGTGCTCGGGTCAGTCTCCGGGCTGCTGTCGATTCCGGCACTGATTTCGGGCGAGGTGGCTCTGCCTGCGGCCGTCGTGTCACGCAGCGCGATGGCGGTGATCCTGCTGGTGTACCTCGCGATGGGGTTCAACAGCTTCCGGCAGGCCCGCCAAGGCCGTTAATGCACCGTGTACGGTTCGCTGAGGGTGAAGGGGGCGATCGTGGCGTCGAACTGCTCGCCGTCCTTGGTGGTCATCTGATACGTGCCCTGCATCAATCCGAAGGGCGTGGAGAGCGGGCATCCCGACGTGTAGGTGAACGTCTCGCCTGGCCCGAGCGTGGGTTGCTGGCCGACGACGCCGGGGCCGCGCACCTCTTCGACCTGGCCCGCGCCATCGGTAATGATCCAGTGTCGGGTCAGCAACTGCACCGAATTCAGACCTTCGTTGGCGATGGTGATGGTGTACATGAAAAACCACTGCGTCTCGGACGGCTTCGACCGCTCGGACGAATACTCGGCCGTCACCGACACGCGTACGTGACGTGTGACGGCTTCAGATGTGAACATAAGCCCTCTGGAGCATGACCTGATGATGAACCAAGGGGAGGCCGGTCGGCAAGCCTCGCGCGCGGGTTTGTGTGCCGGCTGCCGCCATGCGCGATGGATTCAGAACGATCGCGGCTCCAGGTTCCTGCGGTGCAGCTGGTCGGATACCGACCCGCAGTTCCCGAAGTTTCCCACGCTACCCGTGCACCGGTGCGCGGCCTTCAAGCCCGGGGACGAGGCGCAGAGTAAAATAGCCGCGATGCATACCATTTTGCCCGCGCGCCTCAAGCCAGGCGTGTCTGCCTCCGACATTCCAGCCCCGGTTCCACAGGCGGCTGGTTCCACCACGCTCATCACGGGCCGCGCACTGATCATCTGGGATCCCAAGGCGCCGGCGGGCACCAAGAAACTCGACGCCATCGACACCGACCAGATCACGCCGGCCACCGACTGTGTGTCAGAGAGCCTCGAGACACTGGACGAACGGTGGAAGGCCGGCTCGTTCCGCCACCTGATGCCCGACTTCCGGGCGCGCGTGCATCGGGGCGAGACGTTTCTCATCGCGGGCGATCGTTTCGCCATCGGGTCGTCACGCGAAATGAGCCCTGCGGGACTCAAGGGCGTGGCCGAAGAGGTGGGGTTTGAGCTGGTCATCATCGCCGGCAACAACATGGGCGACATTTTCCGGCGCAATGCCTTCAACCTCGGTCTGCATGTGGTGCAGTGTCCCGAGGCCGTGGCTGATGCAAAGGATGGCGACGAGTTCACGTTTGATCCTGTGTCACGGGTGATCGCGAACGCCACCCAGGGCAAGAGCTACGTACCGGTGCCGTTGTCGGTGAAAGAAGAGGAAATTCGGCGAGGCGGAGGCATCTTCGCCGTCGGTCGCCGCGAGTTTCGCCGTTCGGTGAAGACCGGGCCATCTCTGGATTGGGCCGATGAGGCGATGGCCAGCGGCATGACCACCACCGAGCAAATCATCTGGGCGCACCGCGTGGATCGGGATTTCACGCGCGCAGACTTTAAGCCGGGCGCCACGCTCAGGGCCTACGCAGACCTCCTGCCGGCCTCCGATGGCACCGCGCCATTCTCCATTCACACGTTCAACCAGATAACGGGCGGTCGGACGATTGACCCGCGACAGGCCGCCGTCGCGAACGACCACTTCGTGTTCACGGGGAAGGACGAAGACGACAAACAAACGTCCATTGGCCGGGCCTTTGCGAAGTTCCACGGCATGGAAAAGCCGTACTACGCCACGCCGGGCGATGGCATCTTCCATTTCTATTTTCCCGAGCAGGGCCTCGTGATGCCAGGCCAGTTCATTCCCGGGGCCGACTCGCATAGCCGCGCGTACGGGGCCTATGGTGCGGTGGGTATCGGCGTGGGCTCAACGACCCTGGGCTTCGGCTGGTCCACCGGGTACATCTACTTCACGCTGGCTAAACAGCGCCGCGTCTCGTTTGTGGGGCGCCTCAACCCCTGGGTGGGGGGCAAGGATGTGGTGCTCGAACTGTTGCGGCGGTGGGGCGCCAAACAGTCGCAGGGCATGTCGGTGGAGTTTGTGGATGCCGCGCGGCAGTTGCCGATGGTGTCGCGCAACACCATTGCGAACATGATGGCCGAGGCCGAGGCCCTGAACGGGATCTTCGCGCCTGACGAAACCACGCGCGAGTGGTATCGCGCCAAGGGTCTCACCGAACTGCCGTACCCGATGGTCACACCAGGCGCCGATGCCGTCTACGAGATCGACGAGGTGTTCGACTTGTCGGAGGTTGCGCCGATGATCGCCAAGCCGTTCAGTCCCGGCAATGCCTTTCACGCCGGCGACGTGGCGCGTGAGCGCGTCACCTTCGACAAGGCCATGATCGGGTCGTGCACCAACGGCAGCTACGACGACCTGCTGCAGGCCGCGCTGGTCCTGCGGGCAGCGCGTGGCCTCGGCCGTGTGAAGGCCGCCACCGAGTTCAAAGTGTTCCCCGGCAGCGGCGGCGTGGGCCGGCAGATCGAAACGGCGGACGCGCGGCTCGGAGGCGAGTGCATCGCCGATGTCTTCCGCTCGGTCGGGGCCGTCATTCGGCAGTCCTGGTGTGGCCCCTGCTTTGGCCAGGGCGAAGACGCGCTCTCCCCAGGCCAGCGCGCGATTACCTCGTTCAATCGAAACTGGCAGAATCGCATGGGTTTTGGAGGCGAAGGCTTTCTGGCGTCTCCTTCGGTCGTCGCCGCTTCTGCGATGCTCGGCTATATGGGCGGGCCGGAAGAGCTCGGCATTTCGTGGGATCCAGACACCTTCGCGATATAGAGGCGATTCGTTAATGAGCCAATTGGCCAATGAGGCAATGGGGCAATGCGCGAAATGAGGCCAGTGTGGGGAATGAGCCAATGAGTGGAATCGGAGATCGCGTCTGGACAGTGCGGCGGCGTCGATTGGCCGCTTGCCTCATTGCGGCATCCATTGCCTCATTGCCCCATTGGCTCATTGGCTCATTACAGAGCGCGCCTCTTGCCGCGCAGGCTCCGTCCGAGGTGCCCCTTGTCCCCGGCATGGTGATCACCTCGAACACAAAAATAAAGCCAGGCGTCTATCGCTTGCCTGGAGATGCAACCAAACCAGCGCTAGTTATCCGCGGCAACAATGTCACTGCCGACTTGACCGGCGTAGCGATCGAAGGCGGCGAGCCGTACGTCGACCCCGACGGCTATCTCGGTACGGGCATCGAGATTGAGGGCGGCGAACACGTCACCATCAAGGGCGGAGCGATCCGTGGATACAAGGTGGCCATCCTCGCGCGCCAGTCGCCGTTCCTGCATTTGACGGGTCTGGATCTCAGTTACAACTGGAAGCAGCGTCTCTGGTCGGGCATCGAAAAAGAGAGCCTTGTTGACTGGATGTCGTACCACAACAACGAGAAGGACGAATGGCTGCGGTTTGGCGCCGCCATCTATCTCAGCGAGTGTGATGACGCAGAGATCGATCACAGCCGGGCGACGCAGGGCCAGAACGGTCTGATGGTCACACGATCGGCGCGCCTCAAGATCTGGAACAACGACTTTTCGTACCTGTCATCGATCGGTCTCGGAATGTATCGAACCACCGACAGCGTGGTGGCGCACAACAAGTTCGACTACGCCGTTCGCGGCTACAGCCACGGGTTCTACTTCCGCGGCCAGGACTCCACCGGCATCCTGATGTACGAACAGTCCAGCCGCAACACGTTCCACCACAACTCCGCCACACACGGCGGGGACGGTCTGTTCATGTGGGCGGGCCAGACCACGATGGACACCGGTCAGGGTGGGGCAAACGACAACGTGTTCTTTGAGAACGACTTCAGCCATGCGGTGGCCAACGGGATCGAGGTCACGTTCAGCCGGAACCGGTTTATCGGCAATCGCGTGGACGACTGCTGGCACGGCGTCTGGGGCGGCTACAGCTACGACACCGAGTTCCTGAACAACTCGTTTGCCGGTAACGATGAAGCCATTGCCATCGAGCACGGCCAGAACATCGCCATCGCGGGCAACACCTTCAAAGGCGACAAGGTGGCCCTGCGCCTGTGGGCCAACGCCACGCAGGACCCGAATTGGGGGTATGCCAAGTTCCGCGATACCCGCAGCCGCGACTACCGCATCACGGGCAACACGTTCGAGAATCACGGCACACTCCTCGACGCGATCAGGACCAGCGGTCTGCGACTCTCAAAGAACGCCGTGCGCGGCACCATTGGCGCGCTGATGAAAGGCGGCTCCGACGTCGAGGGCCTGCAGTGGGACGCCGCGCCGGCGTCCACGACGATTCAGCGTGAAGGGGTTCCCAACCCGGCCACATGGTTGCGGCTTCCCGACGGCATGAACGCCCTCCTGCCCGAAGGCGCGCGCCGTGGCCGTTCCACCATCATCGTGGACGAATGGGGACCGTACGACTACCGCTATCCCAAGCTGTGGCCGGTGGGGAAGGCGACCGACCGGCCGTTGAAGCTTCGCGTTCTTGGGCCCGTGGGGCAGTGGAAGCTGGTCTCAGCCCGAGGTGGCGCGGTCGATACCAGCGCCGGCGCCATCGGCGCTGAGATGGTGGTGACACCCGCCGGCGAAGGCCTCGACCTGCGCCTCGAGTTCGAATACCTCGGCGCGGAAGTGGTGGACCCGCGTGGCCGGAAGACTCCCGCCGGGCAACCCCATCGCTTCGTGTACGAGCAGTTCGAGCCCGCCATCGCGTGGAATACCCGCTGGTGGACGTGGGACGAGAAGGCCGACCCGCTCACGGCGCCCCAGGCGTTTGCAGCCAGAGTCAACGAAGCCCCCACGAAGACCGAGGTGGTGCCCCGGTTTGACCTCATCAGCGGTCGCTTGATGATGCCCGATCTGCCCGCCGATCGACTCGCCATGCGCGCCGAAGGCATCGTCACCCTGCCGGCAGGCAACTACGAACTCGTGACCATCACCGATGACGGCATTCGGGTGTGGATCGACGACAAGATGGTGCTCGAGCGGTGGGATATCCACGGTTCGGAAGTCGATCGCGTACCATTAACGGCCGGGCGTCACCGCATCCGCCTTGAGTATTTCGAGGCGACCGGTTGGGCCGAGCTGAAAATCATGATCAAGCGCCGGTAAGGCGTTTCCACCCGAGCACAAAGCCTATGGAAATGTTCACGTCGCCCGAACTGTTAGTCGCCCTCATCACCCTCACGTTCCTCGAGATCGTGCTCGGTGTGGATAACGTCATTTTCATTTCGATCCTCTCGGCGAAGTTGCCGAAGGATCAGCAGAAACGCGCGCGTCGTGTCGGCCTGATGGCCGCCATGTTGATGCGCATCGCGCTGCTATTTTCGCTCTCGTGGATGGCGCGCCTGACCGCGCCGTTGTTCACGATTCTCGAACAGAGCTTTTCGGGCCGCGACCTGATCCTCGTTGGCGGCGGGTTGTTCCTGTTGGCGAAGGCGACCTACGAAATTCACGACAAACTCGAAGGGGAGGAAGGCCACGCCTCCGGGAAGGCCGCGGCGACATTTGCCAGCGTGATTATCCAGGTCATGCTCCTCGACATCGTGTTCTCACTCGATTCGGTGATCACCGCCATCGGCATGTCCGAGAACCTGACGGTGATGGTCACGGCCGTGGTGCTGGCGGTGCTTGTGATGCTGATAGCTGCCGAACCCATTTCGGATTTTGTTGAACTCCATCCCACCGTCAAGATTCTTGCGCTGTCATTCCTGCTGTTGATTGGATTTTCGCTCGTGGCCGATGGATTCGGCCAGCACATTTCCAAGGGCTACGTCTACTTTGCGATGGGCTTCTCGGTGTTTGTCGAGTTCATCAACATCCGCATCAAGAGTCGGCGCAAGGTGAAGCCGGTCGAACTCCGGCACAACTACCCGGACTAAAGGCCAACGGTGTAGCGGAGTGCACATCGCGCGCTGTCTGCTTCGAAGTACCGCTGCCGCCGCGAATCACCTTCAACGGCGCACCGCACCTTGGGCTTGGATCGACGGTTGGACCAGTGGTGTATCGATAGTAGTGCAGCTCCCATGCATTCGGCGCAAACGAGCCGGCCGGCATCGTTTGCCCGTCACCCACCGCAGTGCGTTCGACCGATTCGGCGACATTCTCGGCCTCGGTGGGCAGGCGGAACCGATTACCGGGCGAGCGCTGAGTCAAGCGTTCGAGAAAAGTGTGAACGTCGAACCAAGTGACATTCTCCACCGGGAGCCTGTCGCCTCGACTTCGAAAGTGACTGGAATTATTTACCATCACCGCCTGCCACTCGTGTTGGGTGACCTCGAAGACGCCGAGCCAATACGATCGAGACAGCGGCACGGCACGCTGGGACTCTTGCGCTTCTCGCCCAATCTCGCCAGGCGGTGAGCCTATCAGGAACGCACCGGCCTCCAGCTTGATGAAGGCCATTCCAGTTTCCGGTTCCACCCACCGGTCTGACTGTGCGGACTCTGGCCTGGGCGCGGCACAGCCGCACAGGACGACCCACACGCCGATGATGAGCGTCAGCGATCTGGCCATATTGCTCCTCCCCGGCTAGCGCTTCGGCATCAGCCGCCGCCGCAGGCGATCGGTTGCATGCCGTGTTAGCCAGCTGTTCGGTGAGCAGGCTCTGGGGTCTTCGCCCACTGGCGGGCCATCGCTACGAACGCTTCGCGGTATCTGGGCCAGTCGTAAAGCGTGTCTGGATCGAAGTCGGCGCCGTTCGGCCACTGGATGGTGCCGAAGTCTGCGTCGATTTCCACGGCGCGGAACAGCTCTCGGTTACGGAGCGGACCGAACAACTCGCCCTCGAGAATGGGCTCCAGGTCGATCAGTTGGTGGGCCCGTCGTCGAACCGCAGGGCCAAGGTGTATGGCTCTACCATTTCGACGTGTTCGACGCGGTGCATGGTATGACTCATCGAACGGCCTCCTGTCAGCGCAACGGGTCAATCTTGCCCGCCGGAGTGCCCGATTGCAAGCTGGCCCACGCGTCGCGGATCGTCGACGTGCAGCTCTGCCCAGGCTTCGACGAGGCGCTGCTGGGTTTGCGGCAGGGAGCCGGCAATGCACTCAATCGTATCGATCGCGAACGCTGCTTTCGCGTCCTGGTAGACCGCGTGGAAGTGTGGCCGATGGTGAGGCGCACCAGCTTCAGGGAACATGCGAATAATGATGCCGAAGAAGCGACACAACTCGGGCATGTCCTACCTCAGCATCGTCTCTGGGCGTTGTCTGTCAACGCTTCGGCATCAACCGCAGCGGCACCAAATGTTTTCACCAGCCGCTGTCGGCTGCATGCCGTGTTAGCCGGCCTTTTGGAGAGCGAGGAGCTTCCGCCGCACGACCTGAGGAAACTCAACGGCAATGAATTGCGCCTTTGCGAACAAGTAGTCTTCGCCGCTTTCGTCGATCACCCGCACAAGGTCATCTTTGGCCGCGTCCGCGTCTGGCAGCGTGGCGTACACCTTGCCGCGAATCAACGAGGCCTTGTTGTCCTGATTGTCCAAGCAC
>SHUF01000029.1 GCA_009694745.1 Acidobacteriota bacterium | reverse complement strand
GCAGTTATCAGCACCACCGCGTGATGAAGTTCACGCGCGACGGCAAGCTCCTGCTCACCATCGGTCAGTACGACAAAAACGCCGGGAGCGCCGACACCACGCTGATGGGCGGTCCGGCCGGCATCTGGGTGGACCCGAAAACCAATGAGGCGTTTATCGCTGACGGCTACCGGAACCGGCGCGTGATTGTGGTGGACGGCGCGACGGGCAAGTATCTGCGTCACTGGGGCGCGTACGGCAAGCCGCCCGACGACACCACGAAGTTCGACCCGAAGTCCATGATGAGCGGTCAACTGCCCACACAGTTTTCGACCGTGCACGGCCTCACGGGCTCGAACGACGGCCGCATCTATGTGGCCGACCGTCGCGGCAACCGCATCCAGGTGTTCGATCAGTCGGGCAAGTTCCTGGCCGAGAAAGTGATCGCGCCCGCCACGCTGTCGTCAGGGTCCGCGTTTGTGATCGTGCTCTCGCCTGACGCCCAGCAGCAGTGGCTGTACATGGCCGACGGCACGAATCACAAAGTGTGGATCCTCCGGCGTTCCACACTCGAGGTCGTGGGCGAATTCGGCCACGGCGGCCGCCAGGTGGGACAGATGTTGCGCCCTCACGGCATGAGCGTGGACTCGCAGGGCAACCTTTATGTGGGCGAGGCGTCCACGGGGCGACGGGTGCAGAAGTTCGCTCTGCAACGACGGCCCTGACGACGTCGTCGCGCGCCGCCGCTGGTCAAAGGCAATGCGCGTCAATTCAATTGGGGGTTGACCCGCCCCCATATCCGTCGTCTTCGTTCATAATCTTGGCGGCGACTTCCTTATGACTCAAAGACTCCTCCTCCTTCTTGTTCTCTGCAGCGCGGCCGTGACGGTATCAGCCCAGGCCACCACGCCCCAGGCCGCCCCACCGGCAGCCGACGACCTCAACGCCTTCTTCAAGCCGGTCAAGTGGCGGTCGATCGGGCCGTTTCGGGGCGGACGCTCCGTGGCCAGCACGGGAGTTCCCGGCGACCCGAAGACCTACTACATGGGCACCACCGGTGGCGGCTTGTGGAAGACCGACGACATGGGCATCAGCTGGCGCAATGTCTCGGATGGGTTCTTCAAGACCGGGTCGGTCGGCGCGGTGGCCGTGGCCGAAAGCGACGTGAACGTCGTGTATGTGGGCATGGGTGAACACGCCGTGCGCGGCGTCATGACACATCACGGCGACGGCGTCTACCGTTCCACTGACGCCGGCAAGACCTGGAAACACATGGGCCTGGGTGAGACGCAGCACATCTCGCGCATCATCGTGCATCCGAAGAATCCCGACATTGTGTACGTCGCCGCGCAAGGCGCGCTGTACAGTTCATCGAAACAGCGCGGCGTGTTTAAGTCCACGGACGGCGGCGCCACCTGGAAGAACGTGCTCTTTGTCGATGAGCGGACAGGGTCCTCTGAACTCTCGATGGACGCGACGAACCCGCGCATCATGTATGCAGCGATGTGGGAATACGGCCGCCTGCCCTGGAAAGTGATCAGTGGCGGCCCCGGCGGCGGCCTCTACAAGTCCACCGACAGCGGCGAGTCGTGGGAAAAGATGAAGGAGGGGCTGCCTGAAGGCATGGGCAAGATGGCGATTGCCGTCAGCCGCTCCAATTCCGAAAAGGTCTACGCCCTCATCGAAACCGATTCCACGAAAGACGAGCGCGGCCTGTACGTCTCGAACAACGCCGGCAAGAGCTGGAGCAAAGTCTCGGGCGACTCGCGCCTGGTGCAGCGCGCCTGGTACTACATTGAATTGTTCATCGATCCGAAGAACGAGAATACGATCTACGTCCTCAGCGCCCCGATGCTGCGGTCCGACGACGGCGGCAAGACGTGGACCGTGATGTCAGCACCGCATGGCGACTTTCACGATCTGTGGATTAACCCGCAGAACCCGGACAACTTCGTCCTCTCCAACGACGGTGGCGCCTCGATCACGTTTGACCGCGGCAAGAGCTGGGCCGTGCAAAGCAACATGCCCACCGCCCAGTTCTATCGCATCAACGTGGATAACCAATTCCCCTACCGCATCTACGCCGGCCAGCAGGACAACTCCTCGGTCTCGATCGCCAGTCGCGAACTGGGGGCCGGCGGCATCAACACTGCCAGCTGGACGTCATCAGCCGGTGGCGAGAGCGCGTTCCTGGCGTTCGACCCCGACAATCCCCGATTCGTGCTCGGCGGCAGTTATCATGGCACGATCGAGGTGCTTGATACCAAGGCCACCGCAGGCACCAACATCATGGCCGCGCCGATCCAGTACCTGGCGATGGACGCCAAGGACATGAAATACCGGTACAACTGGAACGCGCCCATCATCTGGAGCAAACACGAGCCGAACACCTACTATCACGGCGCGCAGTTCCTGCTGAAGACGTCGGATATGGGCAAGACGTGGAAAGAAGTCTCGCCTGATCTCACGCGCAACATCGCAGAGAAGCAAGGCAAAGGCGGCGGCCCGTATACCAACGAAGCCGTCGGAGCCGAGAACTACGGCACGCTCGCCTACGTCACCGAATCGCCGCACGAAAAAGGCGTCATCTGGACGGGCAGCGATGATGGACTGGTGCAGCTGACACGAGACGGTGGCGCGACGTGGAAGAACGTGACGCCGCCTGGCCTGGCCGAGTGCCTGATCAACGCCATCGAGGTATCACCCTTCGACAAGGCGACGGCCTACATCGCCACCACCCGCTACAAGTTCAACGACCACGCGCCCGGCCTCTACAAGACCACCGACTATGGCGCAACGTGGACGAAGATTGACAACGGCATCCCGGGCAATGCGTTCACGCGTGTGGTGCGCGAAGATGACGTCAGGCGTGACCTGCTCTATGCCGGCACCGAGATTGGCGCGTTCGTGTCCTGGAACGGCGGCAAAGACTGGTCGGCGTTTCAGTTGAACCTGCCGGTGGCCCCAATCACGGACCTGCGTGTGCACAAGGGGAACCTGATCGCCGCGACCTCAGGGCGGTCGTTCTGGGTGCTCGATGACTTGTCGCTGATTCGTCAGTTCAAGAAAGACACGCCCGCGTTCTCGATCTTCCAGCCGGGGCCAGCGATTCTTGCCAACGGCGGCAGCGAACTGAACGGGTCAGACGAGGAGTTCACCGGAGCCAACAAGTTCCGCGGCGTGAATCCCGCCAACGGCATCGTCCTCTACTACACCCTTCCGGAGTTGCCGAAGACCGATGACATTACGCTCGAAATCGTGGACGCGGACGGCAAGGCCGTGCGCACCTTCTCTTCGAAGAAGGCCGACTTCAAAAAATGGGATGGCGGTCCCGACGCGGATCCCGCGTTGCCCAAGGGCAAGGGGCTGAACCGTTTTGTCTGGGACATGCGCTATCCGATCATCCCAGGCGTTCCTGGCGTCTATATCGAGGCCAGCTATGACGGCCACAAGGCGATTCCCGGAAAGTATCGCGTCACGCTCAAGATGGGCGCGCAGACCGCGACGACCGAGGCCGAAATTCTCGCCAACCCGCTCTACTCCACCACCGCCTCAGGCTACCGCGACTATCACGCGATCATGTCGAGGATGGAGTCCGACGTCACCGCCATGCACAAAGCGGTGAACAGTCTGTACGAAAAACAGAAGCAGCTCGAGGCGATCCACGCGGCACTGCCTGCGGGAGACAAGTTCGCGGCCGTCAAGCGTGATGCCGACGCGCTCCTCAAAAAAATGAAGGAGTGGGACGACGCCATGGTCCAGCGCAAAGCCAAGGCGTACGACGACGTGGAAAACTTCGTGAACATGTTCACGGCCAACTACTTGTTCCTGGTCAACCAGACCGAGAGCGATGTGCCCAGGGTGAACCAGTCGTCGCTCGACATGCTCGAAAAGATGAACGCCGAGTGGACGGCGCTCAGGCGTCGCTCCGAAGACATCCTCGGCACGGACCTGCCGTCGTTGAACAAGACACTCTGGGATCTCGGCTATGGCGCGATCTGGAAAAACTGACGGTAAGGGGCAGACATGGCCAACATGGACGACGGAATCCAGCGCGAACTGCGGCTACTTCACGGGCCAGAGGGCCGAGTCGGTCCTCGCGGTCCGGAAGTGCGCTTCCATTCGGGCAATCACCTCAGGGTTGGCTGCCGCGACGTTTTGCTGTTCGTACGGGTCCGTTGACAGATCGTACAGTTCGAGTGCCGCGTCTCTCGCCATCCGAACGGCCTTCCAGGAGCCCATGCGACCCGCCTGCTGAAATCCGCGTTCGTGGAACTCCCAGTACATGAACGGGTGACCGGGCTGTTCGCGGCCGCGGAGCGCATTGGCCATCGACATGCCATCCACACCTGATGGCGTGGATGCGCCAGACAACTCGGCGAACGTCGGGAAGATGTCCCAATGCGCCCAGGGATGTCCACTCACCTGCCCGGCGGGAATGGTGCCCGTCCAGCGCGCGATCATCGGCACGCGGATGCCGCCCTCGTAGAGGTCGCGTTTGATTCCGCGCAGTCCACCTGAACTCTTGAAGTACACGGGATCCGCACCACCTTCACGGTGCGGGCCGTTGTCACTGATGAACATGATCAGGGTCTGTCGATCGAGGCCGCGCTTCTGCAGGAGGTCCGTCAGCGTCCCGATGTCGCGATCCATCCGCGTGATCATTGCGGCAAAGGTGGCGCGAGGACTCGCCTGCGAACGGTACCCAAGCGACGGGCGGTCGGGCTGACCGACCACGGGCCGGACGTCAGCAACGGCGTTCACAAACGGCGTCTCGGGGAACCGGTCACGGAAGGGCGCGAGCGAATCCTCCGGGACGCGGAGTTCGGCATGGGGAACCGTGTAGTTGAGATAGAGGAAGAATGGTCGCGCGTCGGGCCGCTCGATAAATGACGCGGCCTCGGCGGTGAACAGGTCGTTGACGTAGTCCTTGTCCGGATCCACCGGCACACGCTCGGCGTTGCGGTAAAGATGATCGGTGAACTGGCGGTGGGCATGCGAATGGTCGAGGATGCCAAATGAATACGCGAACCCCTTGCGGTCCGGCTGACCGGTGGTGCCTGGGGTGCCGAGTCCCCACTTGCCGATAACCGCGGTGCGATAGCCGGCCTTCTCAAGTGACATGCCGACGGTGACGTCTTCTGCGCGCAGGGGATACTCGCCGTTGCCGCGAATCCACACGTGGCCGGTGTGCAACCCGGTCATCAGCGCCGCTCGCGAGGGGGCACACACGGTGCTGCCGGCGTAGTACTGAGTGAAGCGAATGCCCTCGCGGGCGAGCCGGTCGAGGCCCGGTGTGGCAAACTGCGCCTGGCCGTAGGAACTGAGCTCGCCGTAGCCCAAATCATCGGCCTGGATGAGGATGATGTCCGGCCGCGGCGGGGCCTGGGACAGCGGCCGTGCGATCGCCATCAAAGCGATCACAATGATCCCAAGGACTGCGGCGCGAGGCATCAGAGGTCGAGCCAGCGACTGAGGGCGTCGATGACGGCGCCGAGTTCCTCGCCCTCGCACCGCCCAACAGCTCGGCTGACCGCTGATCGCGGCACGCTCACGATCTTGTCGACCATCACTTGCGAGGGCCTGTTGAGGCCCGTGCGCATCCCTGGCGGAAGGCTCACCCGAAACAGGGGCGCGTCGATCACCTCCGACGTGATCGGGCACACCGTGACACTCGAATGTGTGTCGTTGAACAAGTCGGACTGGACAATGAGCGCCGGACGCGGCTTGCCCTTGTACGCGCCACGCGCAGCGACCACCACAATGTCGCCGCATTTCACCGCTAGCCCCGGTCGTCGGCGAGTTGATCAATGAACTTCAGAGTGTCCTTGTCGGCGTCCTGGCGACTAGCGAGGATCGACTGCCGCCTCGCCGCCGTCGCGGGATCCTCGTCCGGTTTGTTCAGTGCTTCCTCGAGAATGGCGCGGGCGGCCTCACTACGCGTCAGACGCTGCCGCCGCGCTTCGGCGGTGAGTCGCCGGTCAAGCGCCTTCGGCACACGTATCGTCAAAACGCTGGAAGTGGCGGCGGTCTTCATGGTGTATACAGTATACACCATGGGGTGCTGCCCATCGGTGCACGATCACAACGCCCGCGCCAGTAGTGTCCGCACGTCTTCCAAGGTCGCCGGGCGGGGATTCGCATACGACGATGAGGCGATGAGTTCGGCCGCGCGGTCGAGGTCGGCCTCCCGAAGACCGAGATCCTGAAGCGATGCCGTGAGGCCGAGTGCACGATTGAGGGCCGCGAGGCCTGCGGCCGCATCTCCAACTCCGAGCGCGGCGGCGACCCGCGCCATCGCCTCAGGCGCTGCAGGCGCGTTGAACGCCGCGACGTGGGGCAGGACCGCGGCATGCGTCTCCGCGTGCGGCAGGCCGAACGTGCCACCGAGTACATGACAGATCTTGTGATGCAGGCCCATGGGCGCGATCTCAAGCGCCACGCCTGCCGCGTGCGCGCCCCGCAGCGCGAGCAGGCGGGCGTCGATGTCAGACGGCTGCTTCACCACGCGGGGCAGCGCCTGCGCCAGGGACCGAATGGCCATCCCCGCCGCGACGATGGCCTCAGCACCCACGCGGACAGCCCACATTGCCTCCACAGCATGCGCCATCGCATTCATGCCGCTCACCGCGCTCACGCCGGCCGGCAGGTCCAGCGTCAACTCGGGATCGTAGATGACGAGCCGGGGACGCACCGCAGGGTTGCGTCCCGTCCGCTTGTGCTCGCCTTCCGTCAAGCCCTAGATGCTGGTCATCTCCGAGCCGGCATAGGTCGTGGGCACGGCCACGATCGGGAGGCGCCGTTCGAGCGCCACGGCCTTCGCCAGGCCGACCGCCGACCCGCCGCCAATCGACAACAATGCATCGGGCCTGAACCGATCAACGTCGTTGATGGCCTCGCGAACGCGCGCCACCGGAACGTGCAGGGCCGCCCGATCGCACACGGCCGACTGGCGATCATCAAGGTGACTGCGGACCGTTGCCAACGTGCCAGTCTGGCCGGGCGTCGTGATGAGGAGCGGCCGGCGCACGCCGATCGCGTCAAGTGCGTCGCCAATGCGCGCCACGGCACCGGCGCCAAACACGACGCGCGGAGGCGTCTCAGACATGCTCAGCGCGCCATGGCGTCGAGTACGCCCTGCGCGAACTCGATCTCATCGTCGTTCACCAGATGCCCCATGCCGGGATAGATACGAGTGGTGACGACCGCGCCGAGGCGAGTGAAGACGTCCGCGGTCTCGAGCACACGCAACTCAGGGACATGCGCGTCGCGATCACTGCATCCGAGAAATACCGGGGTGCCATCGAATCGTCCGGTGGAGTGCCATGTCGTTCCTGGTGGTCCGATGGCGCCGCCGCTGAAGATGATGACGCCGCCGAAGCGGGACGCATGCCGGATTGTGAATTCGGCCGTCAGACACGCGCCCTGTGAAAACCTCATCAGCACAATGCGTGACCACGGAATGCCGGCCGCCTCGATCCGTTGAACCAACCCCGCCAGCACATCGAGCGCTGATGACAAGCCCGGTTCGTTGGTCGCCACATCGGCCATGAAGCTGAACGGATACCACGTGCCTCCGGCCGCCGCAGGCGCGAGGTACGTGAGCTGAGGCCGATTGAACCGGGTGGCCAAGTCCAGGATGTTTTCAGGAGCCGCGTTGCGGCCGTGGACCATGATGACGGCGCCTGGCGCCTGCCCCAGCGGGCTTCCGGCTTCGACTACGGGCTGGCCTTCGTGTGGCAACACGTCAGTACTCCACCGTGTCGAGGCCGGGTTCTATTTGTTTCCTGTACAACTCTTCTCAGGGTGGCAGCTTCAGGTCGCGGTCCAGCGACGCGAGCGGTTCATCGACGTCAAACCCCGGCTGCATCGTGGCCACTTCGAACAACACGCCACCGGGTTCACGAAAGTAGATCGACTGAAAGTAGCAACGGTCGCGCACATCGGTGACTCGCAACCCCATCTGCAACAGTTCATCGCGGAGGCGCACCTGCTCGTCGCCGGTGGCGATCGCCATCGCCACGTGATCCACCGTCCCGATGCCGTTGATTGCGGCTGCGGCATCAGGCTGTTCCACGATGTCGATGTAGTGCCCTGGCGCGTCTCCACCGGCGGCAACCCGCGTACGCGTGCCCTCCTGACTGACCACCTTGTAGCCGAGCACACCCGTCATCAGTTCGAGCGTCGGCCCGGCCGTGCGCACCGTCATCGTCACGCTATGGAGGCCGCAAATCGCCTCGGCCCGGTTAACGCCATTTCCGGTCCATGGCGTACGAGCGTCATTTGCCGTTCCGATGAGCTCGAACCACAAGCCAGGCGGATCCACAGTGGCCACGGCGTCTTCGCCAAACCGGGTCGTGACGTCACGAACCTCCGCCCCTTACGCCTTCAGACGATCGCGCCAGAAGCCGAGTGACGAGCCGGGCACGGAAAACGACGTGGTCACCACCTGGCCCGCGCCTTTGACGCCCGCTCGCACGCCGTGTCCCTTGTACGGAAACGTCGTCCAGATCGTGCCGGGAGTGCCGCGCTCGTTGCCGTAATAGAAGTGATAGACGTGGTGATTGTCGAAGTTGACGGTCTTCTTCACCAGCCGCATGCCCAAGAGGTCGAGGCAGACGTTCAGGTCACTCTGGGCATCATCAACGGTTGCCGTCACATGGTGCAGCCCAAGGATGGAATGAGTCATCGAGCGATTCTACCGCGCCTCTTTCGCCCCAATGCCGTCCCTGCTACGCTTGCGGCCTCGGCGTCAGGGAGGAGCAGCATGGCAAACACAGCGAGGCTGGCGATCGCGGCCCTGGTCGTGCTGTCCGCGGCCGTGCAGGCACAAGACTGGCCACAGATGCTTGGCCCGTCCAGGAATGGCGCGTACGCCGGCCCGCCGCTTGCCGCAAGCTGGGGCGCCAGTGGCCCGAAGGTCACCTGGCGAAGAACGGTTGGACACGGACTGAGCGGCCCCGTCGTCGTGGCCAACCGCGTCATCCTCTTCCAGCGGCTCGGCAATCGCGAGGTGGTCGAGGCGATGGATGCGGCCACCGGCACCACCCAGTGGCGCTATGACTACGCCACCACCTACCGCGATGACTTCGGGTTCGACGATGGCCCTCGGGCGGTGCCGGTGGTGGCCGATGACGTGGTCTATACCTTCGGCGCTGAGGGACAACTGCACGCCGTCAGCCTGACGACCGGCAAGGCGCTGTGGCATGTGGACGCCATGGCGCGTTATCGCGTGCCCAAGAACTTCTTCGGTGCCGCCGGATCACCCGTCGTTGAAGATGGGCGCGTCATCGCCAACATCGGTGGCCCGACCGCCGGCATTGTTGCCTTCGACGCCAGGACCGGGCGCGAACTCTGGACCGCGACCACCGACGGCGCCAGCTATTCGTCCGGGGTGATGACAACGGTGGGCGGGCGACGCCTCGCGCTGTTCCTGACCCGGGCGGGCCTGGTTGGCCTCGCGCCGGCCACGGGCGAGGTGGTGCTGCAGCGCCAGTGGCGATCGCGGTCGGCGTCGTCGGTCAACGCCGCAACGCCGCTCGTGGTTGGCGACCGCGTGTTCATCTCGGCAGAGTACGGCCCAGGCGCGGGCGTGTTCCGCATGGGCGACGGGGCTCTCACCGAACTCTGGTCATCGAATGACGCGCTCACCACGCACTACGCGACCAGCGTTCACCACTCCGGCATCCTGTTCGGCTATCACGGACGCCAAGAACAGGGGCCAAGCCTGCGCGCAGTGGAACTGGCCACGGGCAAGGTCCGCTGGACGGTCGATCAGTTTCGCGCCGGAAGCATCACGCTGGCCGGCGACCTTCTGGTACTGATGCGCGAATCGGGCGAACTGGTGATCGCCGACGCCTCACCGGACGGATTCCGACAGAAGGCGTCAGCACGCGTCCTGCCCGGTACGGTCCGTGCGCTGCCAGCGATCGCGGGCGGGTTTCTCTTCGTGCGCAACGACGACACCCTGGTGTGCCTGGATCTGCGGGCCCCACGATGAGGGCGATGGCCATCGCGCTGGTGGTGCTGACCGCCGCACCGATTTCCGCAAGCGGCCAGTCGGTCAGGCAAATCTTGGATCTGGCGGTCGCGCACTTCAGGGCTGGTCGCATCACCGAGGCCGTGGCGGGTTTCGATCGCGTCGTGGCGCTCCAGCCGGAGGCAGCGCCGCAGCTCTGGCAACGGGGCATCGCGCTGTACTACGCGGGCCGCTTTGAGGCGTGCCGGCTGCAATTCGAATCGCATCGCACGGTCAATCCGGCTGACGTCGAGAATGCGGCGTGGCACTTCCTGTGTGTGGCAAAAGCCGAGTCGCCGGCTGCGGCGAGGTCGAAGATGTTGCCGGTGGGCCCCGACGGACGCGTGCCCATGCGTGAAATCGATTTAATGTTCCGGGGGCGTCTCGACCCCGCTGACGTCATCAAGGCGGCCACCGGCAGTCCGTCAGCCGAGTTCTACGCGCACCTCTATGTCGGCTTGTATCTGGAATCCACGGGCGACATCGCGCGCGGCCTCGCCGAAATCCGCCAGGCGGCATCCGCCGCCTACGCCCGTGTCGGTGGCTACATGCATGACGTCGCGCGGGTGCATCTGCTGCCTCGCTGACGCGTTTACGAAAACGCGGCGCCCACCAGGATCTTCCCAATCCGCATCCACGGCGACCCGTGGGAAATGCTGTTGGTCTGCGTCGGCTGGCCCTTCGCATCACCGCCCGTGCCGAACATCTTCCACGTGGACTGGTTGCCGACTGCGTTCAGGTTGGCCCAGAAATCCGTGGTGATGGCCTGGTAGGTCACGTTCGTGGCCATGCGGGTCACCTTGCCATTCTTGATCTCCCAGAACGCGTTGCCGCCAAACTGGCCGTTGTAGCGCTGCTGGTCGATCGAATAGCTGCCGCGTCCGTCAATCATCACGCCGTCCTTGGTGTCGGCGATGATCTCCTCGCGCGTCGGGCCCTTCGGGTCGAAGTCCATATGTACGTTCGGCATGCGCAGGAACGGATAGTCGCGCCACGACCCGGCGCCCGTGCAGCCGCGGCTCTCCTTCTCGCCGATGTAATGCGCGGTCTCGCGGTTGGTCTGCAATCCCACCAGGATGCCTTCGCGAATGAGCGGCCAACTCTGCGTCTTCACACCGTCATCGTCATACCCGACGGTGCCCATGGCGCCGGGCATGGTGCGGTCGCACGTCATGTTGAACAGCTTGGATCCGTACTTGAGCTTGCCGAGGTCCGACACCTTGATGAAGCTCGTGCCAGCGTAGTTGGCCTCGTACCCCATGATGCGATCGAGCTCGGTGGGATGCGCCACGATCTCATGCAGCGTCAACATCGCATGCGACGGGGACAGAATCAGATCCTTGACACCGACGCCGATGGGCTTCGCGGTGCAGAACTCGACCGCTTCCGACGCGATCCGTTCGGCGTTGTCGATCATCTCCGACTCTTCGGCCGTTTCCCAGCCGGCGGTCTTCGGCACGGCCGTGAACTGCCGCGACTGCGTCACCTCACCCACCCGCGCCGTCACGCTGAAGCTCGGCTGGGTGTCGTAGATCTCCTGTTCGATGTACGACCCTTCAGACGACGCGAAGTACTTCCACTCGTAACCCATGTTCACGCTGCAGTTCACGTTCGTGACCTGTGGGTTCTTCATGACGATGTCAACGACGCGCTGGACGAGCTGCTGCTGTTCGGTCACAGGCACCGTGGTCGGGTCCTTCTTCATGGGCGACACCCAGTGCGCCGTGTAGGCCGACACGGGCGCGAGCCGCACATCAAACGTCTTGGCGATGGCGCTCGCCTTGGCCACTTCGATCGCGACATTCGTGATGCGGCGCAGCTCGTCTTCAGTCACGATCGGGCTGGAGGCAAACCCCCACACGCCGCTGTGAATCACGCGGACGCCGAACCCCGCCGGACCGCGGGTGCCTTCGCGCCCGCCAAACGCCGCGAACCCCTGCGGACCACCGAAGCCCCCACCGCCGAACCCTCCGCCGCCACGGCCTCCACCGCCGCCCCGGCCACCACCACCACGGCCGCCTCCGCCACCGCGGTTCCCGAATTCACCGCCACCGCCGCGACCGGCATTGTTGCTGCCGTTCGCATTGACCGACATCGACGCCTGGCGCGTGAAGCGCACGTCGGCGTAGGTGCAGCCGGCCAACTTGGCCTGCGCGAGAACGAGATCCCCGAGGCCCTTGAACTTGGACTGCAGGGGATTGCCTGCGGGCGTCTGCGCGAGCAGATCGCCGATGAGATCGTGGGACGCGAGGACGACGCCCGAGGCGCCGACGGTCTTGATGAAGTCTCTGCGGGTGAAAGCCATAAGTGTTCCTGCGATCAAACAGCGGGGGAAATCGACGTCATGTAGAAGTCTTCGATGCGCACTGGTGGAATGAGCGCGCTGTTGCCGCCGTCGTACGACTCGCCCATCGACATGGGCACGGGTTTACCGACGAGCGAGACGTTGTTGTAGCCCACGAGTGGCGACATGTTCCACCGGAAGTTCTGGACGGGCATGGTGATTTCGCCGTTCTCGATGAGGAACAGTCCGTCACGCGTCATGCCGGTGTTGAGCAAGGTGGCGTTGTCCACGCCGCGGATGTACCAGAAGAACGTCACGAGCAGACCGCGTTTGGTCTGCTTGATCATGTCGGCCGTGGTCAGGTCGGATCCTTCCATCACGAGGCTCATGTTGACGTTGGCCTTCGGGCTGGTGCTGTTGGGGCCGCCGCTCAGGTTCCGCAGCACACCCTTCTCGAGCCAGGTCACGGGCGCCGCGGGTGTGTTGTCGCCGAGCATGGTCGTTTGCCGGAGGATCGGATTGCCGACGTCGCTCTTGAGCGTGAACAGGTCGCTAAAGATCTTGTCGCCCGGTTTTTTTCCCTGCATGAAAGCGCCGCCACCGCCGCCCAAAATACCGGTCATGAGCGACAGGAAGCGCGCGTTCGCCCGCGGCTCCAGGATCACGGTGTAGCGACCCGGTTCGAGCGCGCGAGCTTTCCGGCTGTCGAGCGCCTTCTTCGACGCGACCTCGGTGATTTCCACCGGGTTGATCATGCCGATGTCCTTGATGCCCGTAATGCCGGCCCAGCCGGAACCTGAGCCGTCAGCCATACGGCACGTCAGGATGAAGCTCGCGTCGGCCACTTCATAAAATGCAAACAGCCCCTTGGTATTGGCCTCACACGTCGTCTGATGATTCTTCGGGATGAAGCCCGAGCCGACCGTCCCCATTTTTTTGCTAATGTCGATGCTCGTGCGCACCATCCGGGCGCGCTCGGCCGGACCAAAACTTTTCGCGCTCGGCAGCACGGCGTCCACCGGAATGTATTCCTGCGCACCCATCAGCACGGCGGGCGTGGCGCGATCCGGTGCACCACGGCCGTTCGTCATGGCCTCATCAAACGTCAACTTGAGCGACGCATCGCTGAAGTCGCGCGTCGAGGAACTGCCGACCTTCGCGCCCACGTGCGTCGTGATCGTCAACTGCTGATCGAACTGCACGAGGTTGGCGGAGATGGACGAGTTCGCGAAGCGCGTGCCCGACCGTTCCGAGGAGGAAAAATTCACCTCGATGTTGTCGGCACCGGACATGTTGAAGATCTTGTCGGTGATGGCCTTGACCTGATCGCGTGAATACATGGTGTTGCGAAGGTTACCGCTGTCCGCAGCACCGGCGCAACTGCGATCGGCTATCCTCCAAGCGTGAAACGGGCAGCGTTGGCCTCGTGTACGTGCGTGGGCGTCCTCCTCGTGGCCGCAAGCGTAGTGGCCTGGCTCAATGGCGGGATCAGGACAGACATACTAGGGCTCCCTATTCGAGCCACCGACCCCGTGAGGCCGCTGGGAATAGCCGCGGTGCTCTTCGCCGTACGACTCATCGGACTGCGGTGGCACGGCTTCAACACCGAAGTGACCGCGATGCGGGCCCTGTGCAGGCCCCAGGTGATAGCGGCCGCCCTCACCGTGCTCATCGTGGGGACGTCGCTCCAGATCAACTACGGCATTGCAGGTGGCTCTGACGCGTTCGGCTACGCCAGACAAGCCGACGGATGGCTCGCGGGGGATTTGACCATCGAACAGGAGTGGCTGCGCGACGCACCGTGGCCGCACCTGCCGCGTATCGCCGCCCCATTGGGGTACCGGCCGGCGGCAGGCGGCCTCTCAAGCGTGCCGGTGTATCCCCCGGGCCTGCCGCTGCTCTTCGCGGGAGCGATGTGGCTGCTCGGGCAGTGCGGCAGCGTGGCGGTGGTGGCCTTGATGGCGGGCCTTCTGGTGGCCACCACATACAGGATCGGCCAACGCATCGGCTCGCCGCAGATCGGGGCTGCCGCCGCGTGGATCGTCGCGACCAGCCCGGTGGTCATCCACATGATGACGTCACCGATGAGCGATGTGCCCGCAGCCGCGTTGTCGGCACTGGCGATCCTGGGGTGCCTCCATGCGTCACGAACGCGGGCGCTGCTGGCGGGCCTAGCCATGGCCCTCGTGGTGCTCATCCGGCCGAACCTCACGCCCCTGGTCGGCGTTCTCGGCGTCTGGCTCCTCGTCTTTGATCGGCAAGTTCCCACCTGGCGGGCTCGTGTCCTGCGATGCGCGCTCTTCTTTGCCGGCGCGGCGCCGGGCGCCATCGGCATGGCCCTGTTCAACCAATCGGTGTACGGATCACCGACGGCATCGGGATATGGCGATCTCGACGGCTTCTTTTCGGTGTCGAATATCCCCGCGAACATCCGGAACTACTCGACCTGGCTGTTGCAGAGTCACACACCGCTCGTGGCGTTGGGCTTGGCAGCGTTGGCCGTACCGGCGGGATGGCTGCGAAAGGCGCGTGGCCTGACGCAGGCCAGCGTGCTGGTCTTTGTCGCCGCCTGCATGCTGGCGATTTACTTGCCGTACCAGGTGTTTATCGACTGGTGGTACCTGCGCTTTCTCCTCCCGGCCTGGCCCGCACTAGCCATCGGCACGGCGTGGCTCGCCACAAACACCACCGGCCGCGCATACGGCCGCGCCGGAATCTTGGCGCTCATCCTGTGCGGAGGCTGGGGCCTCTTTTACGCGTACGGGCACGATTCATTCCGGGTCGGCTGGGGCGAGCTTCGGTATGTGTCTGCTGCACACGCCGTTCGCGCGATGACGCGGCCGGGTAGCGTCATCCTCTCGAGTCAGCATTCCGGCTCGGTGACCTATTACGGCGGTCGCCGGTCCCTGCGTTATGACTGGATCGAACCGCACCGGCTTGACGATGTGGTGCGCTGGTTGAACGAACGCGACCACGACGTGTACATCCTGCTGGAAGGGTGGGAAATCGAGCGGTTCCGAGCGCGTTTCAAGAACACGCCTCTCGGCGCGCTGGCGGACGCGTCACTGGTGTTCCACCAGAAGGTCAGTACACATGTCTTTCTGTACGACACGCGGCCGCGCGCAGGCAATCAGGTCTACACGATCGACACGTTCATGTCGTCCGCAGTCCGGTGCTGCGAACCATCCCGCTGACGCGCGAGGCCTCGGCCTTGAGACCCAGGCCGAGCTACGTTCGGAACGGCCGAGGAACCATTACGTAGCTCGGGCTGTTCCTCAAGCCCGAGTGCTCTAGCGTTGTCCGCGGCGGCGACGCAGCCACCACTCGCCCGCTGCACACGCGGCAAACGGAATGAGCCACCAGACCGAACGCATCGGACGCCAGGGCTGCTGCACCGGCGCGGTCTTTAATGCCGCGGCCAGCTGCGCGGGTAATGCCGACAACTGCCCCTCGGGCACCACGCCGCCCCGATGGGCCGACGCGGCCATCGCCGCCAGCCCGTCACCGTCGCTCGCCGGCGCCACCCATGCGTCGGCATCGCCATCGGCGCCGACCACCAGTAGTTCGGCCGCGCCCGAGGCGCCGCCTTCGGTGGTCACCTCGAGTTGATATCGTCCCGGCATGTCAGGCGCGCGGAACTCGCTCTGCCAGTCGAAGACCGCACGCGCGGCTGGTGATGGTGATGGCCAGAGACGAACAGCCGACACCGCACCCGAGGTGGCGCGCATCCGCGCAGTGGGTGCGCCTCCCGAGAACGTCAACACGCCGACCTCCGTCAACTGCCCGGGCAGCAGGACCCGCCTGGCCAGAGTGACGCTGACGAGCGGTGGAGTGGCATTGGCCACTGCGGCGGCAGTGGACCGCCAGAACGCCGAGAATCCAATGGCGGCACTCGCACGCCCGCGCCACGCGTCTAGTGCGCTGCTGACCACGACGCGCCCGCTCCCGACAGGCATCTGCCACACAGGAAACTTGCGGACCGCTGATGGTGCAGCCTGGCCAAACGTCGCAAGCGGCGTTACCAACGGTGGCCAGCGTGCCGGCCAGAAGAACTCGCTCGCCGTGAACCCGTCGCCGCCGTCGATGCGAACAGGTTCTGCGCGGCGGTCCTCCTGCCATGCTTCCTGACCTGTCAGCCGAAACAACACCGGGTCGTCTGTGCCTTCGGGCAGAAGAATGACGGCACCGTGCCGCTCTCGCAGATACCGCTCGAGCGACGCCGCCTCACCGGCCCCGAGCGCATCCGCCGCGCCAACCACCACGAGATCAAAGGCGTCAAGCGCACGGGTGTCGGTCAGCGATACCGGCGCTGGTCCGGTCTGAACTGCGGAGGCGCGCGATGTGACGATGCGGGTGGTGACGTGGAAGCGGGAATCGGTTTCGAGCGCCCGGCGCACGAATGTGGCGGCATAGGTGGGACGGCCGTCAAATACGAGGACGCGCCACACACGGGCGGTCACATCGAGGACGGCATCGGCCACAGCAATCCCCCGACCGGTGGCAGAGGCTTCCACTCGGACGCGCGCGAGTCCGGGCCGCGCGGGAACAAACGTGAGCGGCACCGTGACACGGGTGTCTTCGCCCGTGACGCGCGCCTTCACCTCCTGCAGCCGCAGGCCATCGATGAGGAGTGCGACGGTCACCTCACGATCGCCGGATCCGTCAATAGACACCGTGGCCTCGACTGGTGCCACCGAATCGATCGAGACCTGCACGGGGACCTTGAGGTCAAGGACTCGCACGCCGACACCGGGCCCGGAGGTGACCGCAAAGACCACGGCTTCCCTGGGAGGCCGCCACCCTTCGGGGACGTCGGATCCGGCCAGGACGTAGGCGGCGGCACCCGCAATATCCTGTCGGGAAATCGCAAATGTCGATTCAAGCGTCGCGGCAACCCGCGCGGCCAAATCGCGGTCGGAGGCCGTCGCATGTGCCACCACCACCGTCGGTCGCACCTGGGTGGACCTGAGGAAGGCGGGATCGACGACAGCGGCGAGGGCGACCAGTACGGCTGCCGCGCGAAGGACGCGCTCGCTCGTCATCGGCCGCCTCCTGAGCGAAGCGCGTCGGCGAGGGCTCCGAGCAAACGGGCGCGAGTCGCATTGGGCACGGCGAGGGGCGCGGCCGCCAGTTCCGCCGACGCGACGGCCGTCAGTCGTGCGGCGGCGTCCCCCAGCGACCGCCGTGCGCTCTCTGCGTTGGCGGCGGCGATCGCCTCGGCGGCGGCACTGAGTCTGGATGCGATATCCACGACCGGCGCCCCGCGGCCGTCGGCCACCAACAACCGCGCGGCGGCGTTTGAGAGGAGGTCCGCATGAGCAGCGGTCAGTGTGGTCGCTCGGGAGACGTCGGTCACGGCAAGAAGCGCGGCTCGAACGGCTTCCACAAGCGTGGAGGTCTCGGCCGGTTCAACACTCCGAGTCCCCTGGCCGAGGTCCGCCAATTTTCCCTGGAGGCGCCGAGCCGTGTCGATGCGATTGCGCTCGGTCCGGGTGCGCAAGATGAACCGTCGACGCGACAATGCGCGCTGCATGGCGGCGAGCGCCACTCGTTCGCTGGCGAGCGCGGCCTTCAAATCGCCTTCAGTCAACTGCGTGGCGGCGCGGCTCATCGATCGCGTGGCCAGTGCCAGGTCGGCACGCCCGGTATTGTCGAACCGGCCGTCGGTCACCTCGTGTTCGTGTTCGGCCTCGACGAATTCGTCTTCGAACTCGCCGCCCATCATGAACATGATCTCCGCGCGCACCGACCGTTGCTCGGCGGCAATCGTCATGGCGTCATCGATCAAGGCGTCCCGGGAGAAGCTGGGCGCCCGCGCGATCAGGCGCTCGGTCTTGATGATGACCATCTGCTGACTCAGCGCGTATTTGTCCTGACGATCGTCGATGGAAAACCCCTCCGCCATCGCGTCGCTCGCCGAGACGATTTCCACGAAGAAGGCATCGGACTCCACGGCGGGGGCACCAGGCCGGCCATCACGCACCACGCCCCGGTACACGACCATGTCGCCGATATCGAGCGCCATCGTGTCGAGCGCCAACAGCCCGACCGCTGTCCATTCACGGTCATTTGTACGAGTGACGGTCACCGGCACTTCGCCTTCAGTGAACGTGAACGACTCGCCGGCGCCGGCGACCTTGGTGTACGCCAGCCGCAGGCTCTGAAGCGCCATGTCATCGCCCGCCTGGAGGCGGACGGTAATGCGCGTATTGCCATCCTTCAGATACAGATCTTTGGCGGGCTCGGTGACGCGCACTTCCGGCGCGCGATCCACGACCGCGGTCACGCCGATCAGGCGTCGCGGGCCGGGCGCGCCGCCGGAATCGACTGGCGTGATGGCCAGGTAGCCATCGCTCTCGACCACCACGTCGCCGGCAAACACCGCAGAGTCTCCGCGAGTGACGTGCTGGCTCCCCCCACTCGACTCGATCGTCACCGCGGCAGCGGGTGATGTAACCTGCACGCGGACACTCGATCCGATGAGCACCGAGATGCGCTCAGGATTGCGCAAGGTCTCTGCCGTTCGCCGGGTGTACGGCGGCGGCGTGACGACGACTTCGACCTGCTCGACGACAGGGGCGGACGACGCGATGACCTCGCCTGGCGCCAGGCCTGCGATGCGTTCGGCGGGCAGGAACGCGACGAGCGTCCACAACAGCGCCGCGGCCGCGAGCGCCACTGCCGAACGCCACCACGGCCACAACGCCGCTGGCGCGATCCCATCGGCCTGCCGCGCCGCATCGTCTATGACGACGGCGTACACGGCGGGGCTGGCCGCGAGCTTGCCCTCAAGCAGGGCTTCGGCGGTGACCAGGACGTTTCGGCACTGCGGCGCCTTCGCTTCGATCAGCGCCGCGCTGTCGGCGCGCGCGCCCCGTGTGGCCCAGAAGTACGCAACGGCTGCGATGGCGGCCACACCAATGGTCAGTCCGAGGTGGCGCGTGAAAAGGAATGGGACCAGTGCGAGTGCGGCGCCGAGCGCGAGGGCGCGCTCGGCGGCCTGCAGGCCAAGGCGCCTTGCGACAAGTGCGAGCAGGGCACGGACGCGGACGTCAGGCGGCGTCGGCATGGGCCACCTCGGATTTTGCAGCGCGGGGCGAGCGGCGCATCCATGTTTCGAGCGCCAGCAGGGCGAGCGCCAGCGCCCAGAGCCATCGGCCGTCGCTGCGGCCGCTGTTGCGGCCGGGCGCCGGCCGAGGCGCGGGCTCGCGCTGCCAAGCCTGGAGCGTGGCAGGCGCGAGGGTGTCGGGCTCGCGCTCGGCGGGCGTCAGCGCCGTGGGCCCGACGACGCGCAGGATGGCCGCCATGAGGGTGGCGGCCTCGAGGCTGCCTGGGTCGGCGTTGGTGAAGACCGCGAGGCCGGTTTCGGAAAAGACGTCGGGTGTCTTTTTCGCGAAAAAGACACCCGACGTCTTTTCCTTCCGCCATCCCGCGCGGTCCAGTTCGCGGCGAATGTCGGATACCCACGCGAAAAGCCCAGTGGTATCAATAGGTTGCGAAGACGCTCGCACGGCCTGCCAGATTGACGTGTCCTGAGACACCAGTGCCACCTCAAAAAGACGTCGGGTGTCTTTTTCCTCCAAAAAGACACCCGACGTCTTTTTCGGCGCCTCGATGGTTGTTCTCGCGGCGGCTTCGGCCGCCGCCGCACGCCGCGCCTCCTCGCTGCCCGGCGCCCCAGCCACCACCCGCAATCGCCCGCGGGCCGGTGCCGGCTCGGCCGGCACCGGCCCGCTCACCGGCACCGGCACCAGGCGCACACCCGCATCCGGCGGCACCGCGTCCAGGTCAGACGCCACCAGCGCGCCGGTCTGGAAATCGGACACCACGATCAACTCGCGCGGTGCCTCCTCGCGTGCCAGCCACGCCGCCGCCTGCGCCACGCCACCCGCGAGTCGCTCCGCCGGAATCACCATCGCCGGTGGCTCGCCGCCGGAGACGTTGGCGGCGAACGCCGCCGCCGCCTCGCGCGCGACGTCCCGGCCCACGCGCCCGTCCGCCAGCGCGCGCCTGAGGCTCGCGCTGGTGTCCACCACAATCGCCCGCGCCGGTCGCGCCGCAGGCGCGGCCGGCCGTACCCACACCGGCTGCGCAAGCGCGGCGACCGCGGCCACGACGATCAGTACGCGAACAAACAGCAGCGGCAAATCGCGCAGTCGATGCCGCCGTACGGACACCGGCGGCGTGCGCACCAGGAACCGCAGCGTTGGAAAAGCCAGACGGTCGGCTTGCTGGCGCGCCAGCCAGTGCACGAGTACCGGCGCCGCCACGGCCACGAGTCCGGCAAAAGCCCAGGGCGCCATCCACGTCACGGCGTCGCCCCGCGACGCAGCAAGTAGCCGCGCAACGCCTCAGCCGGCGATTCATCCGTCGTCATCAGCGCGTAGTCGAATCCGTCGCGTTTCGCGCTCGAGCGCCACCCTTCCAGGAAGGCCGCCATCCGATCACGATACGCCGCTCGAGCGGCGCGAAGATCCAGCAACACGCGCGCGCCTGTCTCAAGGTCTTCAAAGTCCAGATCGCCCACAAACGGCAGATTCACTTCCTGTTTCGACACCACCTGCAACAGCGACACGTCATGACCGCGTCGATTTGCCCTGCGCAGTTCCACCTGTGTGGCCTCGGGCGCGTCGTAAAAATCCGAAATCACGCAGACCAGCCCACGCCGCCGCAGCAGGTCGGCCGCGCGCGTAATCACCGTCTGTGGTTCCCACGCGCCCGCTGGCTCGAGCCGATCAATTTGTGCCAGCACCGTTCGCAAGTGCCCCCGCCCACCCCGGGCGGGCAAATACACCAACCTCCCCGCCTGCATCGTCATCAAACCGACGGCGTCGCCCTGGGTCACGATGAGATGCGATAGCGCTGCGGCCATCATCTTCGCGTAATGGAATTTCGAGAGACCGGTATCCGGATAGGCCATCGACGCGCTGCTGTCGAGGCAAATCACCGCAGACATGTTCGTGGTCTGGCGAAACTGTCGGGTATACAGGCGGTCGGTGCGCGCCAGCACTTTCCAGTCCAGATACTTCAGGTCGTCACCGGGACGATACGCACGGTACTGACTGAACTCGGTGCTGAAGCCGTGGAACGGACTGCGATGCTGCCCGCTGCGCATGCCTTCGACAATCAGCCGCGCCACAACCTCCAGGTCGTCCACGGCAGCGACGAGTGCGGGCGAGAGAGACTGGGCAGTCGGCATGTATTAACCCTTGGCGTTATTGAGGATTGAGGATTGAGCGATTGAGGATCGGGATTGGACAAATTGCTGATGTGGGATTGCCGATTGGAATTGCCGGGATGGTGGGATGGTGGGATAGCCGATGGTGCGATGGACAATTCAATCCAATCCAATCCAATCCCTCAATCCATCAATTCAATCCCTCGCTCCCGCGATCGCACAATCCCGCCATTCAGCAATCCGACCATTCCACCATCCCGACAATCCCAATCGTCAATCCAGAATCAGCAATCTGTGCAATCCCGATCCTCAATCGCTCAATCCTCAACCCTCAATTTCTCAAGACGCGCCGCCGTTGCCGCGTCACGGCCCGACGTTTTCCAGCAGCCGTGACACAACCGTGTCGGTATCTATGCCGTCCGCCTCAGCCTGGAAGTTGAGGAGCAGGCGGTGGCGCAGGACCGGGGCCGCGATGGCGCGCACATCTTCAGGCGCCGGTACACTGCGGCCGTCGATCAGCGCGAGCGCCTTGGCGCCGAGCAACAGCGCCTGTCCGGCTCGCGGACCGGCGCCCCACTTGACCCACTCGCGTATTACGGAAGGCGCGCTCTCATCTGCGGGCCGTGTGGCGCGAACCAGTCGCAGCGCGTACGACACCACATTGTCGGCGGCTGGCAGGTCGCGGACGAGCGTACGAGCGGCCTCCAACTGGGCACCGGTCGCCACGGGCTTGATCTCCGCCGCGGCTCCTGAGGTCGTCTCGGCCAGAATCCGTCGTTCTTCATCAGCTGCCGGATAGTCGATGACCACGTTGAACATGAATCGGTCGAGCTGGGCTTCGGGCAACGGATGAGTGCCCTCCTGCTCGATCGGGTTCTGCGTCGCCAGGACAAACAGCGGCCGCCCGAGCGGATAACGCACGCCGCCGATCGTCACCTGATACTCCTGCATCGCTTCGAGCAGGGCCGCCTGCGTCTTGGGCGGCGTGCGATTGATCTCGTCGGCCAGGATGATGTTGGCGAAGATGGGTCCGGGAATGAAGCGGATCTCGCGTTTGCCGGTAGCCACATCCTCTTCGATGATGTCGGTGCCGAGAATGTCGGAGGGCATCAGGTCTGGCGTGAATTGGATGCGGCTGAACTTGAGATCCACCGCCTGCGCCAGGGTCTTGATCAGCAGCGTCTTGGCCAGTCCCGGCACACCACGTAGGAGTACGTGGCCACCGGCGAGCAGGCAAATCAGGACTTCTCGCAGCACCTGACGCTGCCCGATGATCACTCGCTCCACTTCCCGCTGCAGCGCACTAACCAGTGCTGCCGTTTCGTCAAATTGTTGGCGCGACATGCCCGGCCATCTTACAGGGCTGTGACCTGGCATGTCACACCCGCGCGAGATGCTGGATGCATGACGGAGACTCAGGGCAAGGTTGTGTCGATCACTCTGTTTCGGGCCACCAGGCCGAGCAACCGGCCGATGCCATTACTTGATCCCCTCGATCGCCCCGATCAGTTTGACCGCCGGCTGAGTGCCGCCCGACCGATGCCGACCCCTCGCAGCATCGAACACCGCGAGCGAATGCTCGAGTTTCTCGCAAAACATCCGGCCTCTGCTACGCTCACCGGATGAGCGGACTCAACGACCCCATTCTGCCCGGCCCCGGCGCCACCGACTACGAACGGTACTTGCGCACCGACGAGCTCCTGGCGCTGCAGAAGACGCCGGCGCAGATGGCGCACCGCGATGAACTGCTCTTCCAGACCATCCATCAATCATCGGAACTGTGGATGAAGCTCGCCTGTTTCGAACTCGAAACGGTGGTCGCCCACGTACACGCGGGCCAACTGTCGCCGGCCATCCGGCTGATGCGCCGTGCCGTGGCCGCCCTCGACCAGGTACAGGGTGCGACGATGATGCTGGAGCAGCTGGCGCCGTGGGACTATCACGGGGTCCGCACACAACTGGGGCATGGCAGTGGGTTCGATTCGCCTGGCTTCCGCCAGATTCATGACCTCTCGCCGCGCCTGTCACTCGCCTTCGACGCACTCGTGGCCGAACGTGGCCTTACCCTGCGCGACATCTACCGGTTCAGTGACGAGCACGGGGGCCTGTTCGAACTGGCGGAACGGATGCTGGACTGGGACCAGCGACTGGTGATGTGGCGCACACTTCACCTCAAGCTGGTGGAGCGCGTCATTGGCGGACACGTCATTGGCACCCAGGGTACGCCGGTGGAGGTGCTGGGCCGGCGGCTCGACGTTCGCTATTTCCAACCTCTCTGGGACATTCGGAATGTGCTTACCACCGAGGCGGGTACTAGCCCTCGCTGACGGCCCAGGTCGAAATGGCGAAATGTCACAAATGTCCGAAATGGCGAAATGTCGGACAAACCATTGCAGGGAGAATGTTGGAATGTCCTTGGCCGTCAATCCTTGAATCTGCCGCTCCAATGTCATTCGTTCACTGAGGGCCTTGGACATTCGAGCATTTGGCCACTCCCCAATTGCAGACATTTCGCTACTACACAGCGGCGCAATGGGCGCAGTGGCGGCAGCGCCCGAGGGGCCCGCGAACCCGCGGCGCCCTGCGCGCGTATCATCCGGCTATGCGATACTCACCCGCCCACGCGCGCCGTTCCCTCCTGTCCCTGGCGGTGTTCACCGCCACCCTCACGCTCGGCGCCTGCAATCTCCAGCTGTCCACCGATGTCGAAGCCAAAGACCAGTGGACCCGCTCCTGTCCATTGACGCCGACCGGCGAGCTGGCGATCAACACGACCAATGGCCGCATCAATGTGACGGCCGGCGATGGCGACACGGTCACGGTCACCGCCGAGCGCATCGTCAAGGCCGGCACCGAAGACGTCGCGAAACAGCAGCTCGCGCTGTTTGAGATGAAGGAAGACGTGAAGCCAGACCGGGTCAGCATCGACAGCACTGGACGCGGGTTCACGATCAACGTGTCGCGGCGCGTGAATTACACGGTCACAATGCCGAAAGGCGCCTCGTTGACGCTGGTCAGCACCAACGGCGAAATCCTGGTCACGAACATCGGCGGCCACTTCTCGGCGGAGACCACCAACGGCAGTGTCATCGCGACGGGGCTGAAGCAAAGCGCCAAAGTCTCAACGGCAAACGGGGTGGTGGATCTCGGGTTCGATGCCGTCGCTGGCGAAGGCAGCGCCGCCGAAACCACCAACGGCATGATCACGGTGTCGTTGCCGAACAGCACCAATGCCGACTTCTCTGCCCGAGTCTCAAACGGCGCCATCAACCGCGAGAACCTGACTCTTCAGGTGTCGGAAGAATCACGCCGGCGCCTGGACGGCCGCATGGGCACGGGAGGCGCTCGGATCCGGCTGGAGACCACGAATGGCGCAATCACTGTCAGGGGTCGCTGACAGCCGGCTCGTAATTGCGAAATGGCACAAATCTCCGAAATGGCGAAATGTCTGCAATGGGTGAATGTCTGGCAGATTCTGCTTCCGCCAACTTAGCGGTCATTGAAGAAACTGCAACTATCGCTCCTGCGAGGGCCTGACTTCCTGCTGAAACAGCCTGGCATGCCGCTTGCTCAGCCAGAGGGGCATGACCGATCGTGCCCGCATCGATGCGCTTGAGACACGTAGCAGCCGGTTCGCAATTGATCTCGTGGACATCGTGCGCAGAGTCCGGGTGCAACCGGAACTGCGGCCGGCTTGTGATCAACTGAACCGCGCGGCGGGCAGCGTAGCCGCGAACCACCGGTCGGCAGGCCGCGCTCGTTCAACCAGGGAATTCGCGGCGAAGCTCCAAATCGTTCACGAGGAGGCTGATGAAAGCGCACACTGGCTGGCGCAGCTTAAGGCAACGAACCGCGACGCGAGGCTGAGGGGGCCAATCGAGCGCGCTCTGCAGGAAGCCACTGAACTCAGGAATATCTTTGGCCGAGCTCGCGCAACAACTCGAGAGCGCTACTTCCCAGAGAGGGAACCAGGTCGCACTAAGTAGGGTGAGACATTCAGCCATTCGCTGAATGGGTGACCATTCGCCAATTCAGGAACTCACCCATTGCAGACACTTCGCCATTTCGGAGATTTGTGACATTTCGCCATTACGCGAATCGCCCTCACGCTCGTCGGCGCTTCTTTATCTGCACGACGAGCTTGCTCAGTACAGTGCCAAGTCCGACTTCCTCGAACGTCGGCTCTGGTTGCGCCAGCAGACACTCCATCGAATCCAGCCACCGGACCGAGTGCCCAATCTGCTCGGAGAGGGTCTCGCGCACGCGGGTGTCGTCGTAGGGCTTGCCGGTGACGTTTGAAATCACCGGGATTCCAGGACGACTGAATTCGATGCCGGCGAGGAACCCGCTGAACTCCGCCTCCGCTGCGCGCATGTAGCGTGAATGGAACGGTGCGCTCACGTTGAGCGGGATGTACGCCCGAACGCCCGCGGCTTCAAACTGCTCCTTGACCGCGGCCAGGTCCTCCTGCGGCCCGGCGATGACCGTCTGATCGTAGGAATTGAAGTTTGCCACGTCGAGCCGGCGCCCGGCTTCCGTGGTCTCGAGCACGGCCTGGATCGCGGCCGGCTCCATGCCAATCACCGCGGCCATACCGCCGCCACTCACCTGCCCCATGATCTGCCCGCGCCGCTTCACCATCGCCAGGCCGGTCGCGAAATCGTAGGCGCCCGCCGCAAGCAACGCATTAAATTCGCCCAGGCTGTGCCCGGCCACAAAATCCGGCGCCGGCTTCCCGTCATCCATTCGCGCTCGATACGTCAGCGCATTCACCACAAACAACGCCGGCTGCGTAAACTGCGTGCGCCGAAGTTCCTCGCGCGGGTCGTCCATACACAACTCGCGAATGGAGAACCCAAGCACATCATCGGCCTGCGCCGTCCAATCGGGGTAGCGATCGAACAACTCAGCGCCCATACCTTTTGACTGCGAACCCTGACCGGGGAAGAGACAGATGACCATTCAGGTGATTGTAGCAATGGACAAATGACACAAATGACCGAAATGGCGAAATGTCGAAATGTCCACAATGCTCGAATCATCGAATGGGCGAATGCCTGAACATTCATTGACAGAATGCCCGAATGTCATCGGCGTCAGCTCCGAGGCGCTGACCGGCACCGGGAAGCTGCCAGACATTCATGCATTCACAAATTGATTGAGATTCCGCAATTCGAGCATTCGAGCATTGTGCATATTTCGCCATTTCGGACATTTGTGACATTTCCTCATTGCTACAATCACCAGACTTGTCCCTTCCCCGCCCCTCTGACCGCGACGTCTGCGTCTGTTGGGTCGATGTGTCGGCGGTCACCGCCGACGACGCGTCGGCCTGGGTGTCGCGTCTGCCGCAGACCGAACGCGATCGCTACGCCCGCTATCGTCACCAGCTCGCGGCGCATCAGTTCCTGGTAGGCCGATTGCTCATTCGCGGCTGGCTCGAATCGCTGACAGGCACGTCGGCGGCCGCGTGGGAACTGAGGGAAGGCGAGCGTGGGCGTCCCGAGATTGCGTCTCCTCCATCGCCCTGGTCGTTCAACCTGGCCCATTCCGGGAACCTGGTGGCGTGTGTGTTGTCTTCGGTGTCGGACGTTGGTGTGGACCTCGAGGATCTGGACCGCCGGCCCCTGACCCGGGATCTGGCGCGGAGATTCTGCGCGCCTGCCGAAGTCGCCGACATTGAACAGCAACCTGAGGCGGCGCAGACCCACCGATTTCTGACCTACTGGACCCTCAAAGAGGCCTATCTCAAAGCGCGCGGTCTGGGCATCGCCGTTCATCTGGCCGACCTGGAGTTCAACCTGGCCGGAGAACATCCCTCCATCAGCTTCCGAGAATCGCTCGAAGGCACAAGTCGCGACTGGGCGTTTGGGTTGTTTCAGCCGACCCCACGGTATCTGCTCTCGGTCGCCGTGCCACAACCCGCCGGCTCCCCGCGGCCCGACATAGCCGTGAGCGCTGTGACGCTTGACGCGCTAACCCGCTGATGCGCCTGCTCGCCATCAGCGACCTGCACCTGAGTCACAAGCGCAATCGCGAAGGGCTCGAAGGGGTGGCCCACTACCCCGAAGACTGGCTGATTGTCGCCGGCGACGTGGGCGAACGGGTTGAACACCTGCGCTTTGCGCTCGATCAGCTCACACCGCGCTTCGCCAAGGTCATCTGGACTCCCGGCAATCACGATCTCTGGTGCCCGCCCGACGCTACCGACCGCACCCGCGGCCAGGCCCGCTACGACCAGCTCGTTGGGACGTGCCGCACCTACAGCGTTCTGACACCAGAAGACCCCTACGCCCAGTTCCCCACTTCCCCAGTTCCTAATTTCCCAATTTACATCTGTCCAATGTTCCTCCTCTACGACTACTCCTTTCGTCCGCCCGACGTGACGCACGAAGGCGCGCTCGCCTGGGCCCGTGAGAACGGCGTGGTGTGTGGTGATGAACAGATGCTGGACCCCACACCATGGCCATCGCGCGCTGCGTGGTGTGCCGCGCGTTGTGACGAAACAGAAGCCAGGCTCGCCGCGTTGCCGATTGATGCCGAAACAGTCCTCATCAATCACTGGCCTCTTCGATATGACCTGGCACGTCCGCCACGTGTACCAAGGTTTTCGATTTGGTGCGGCACCACGCGCACCGAAGACTGGCCACGCCGATTCCGCGCACGCGCGGTGGTGTCGGGACATCTGCACATGCGCACCACCATCGTTAGGCACGGCGTCAGACATGAAGAGGTCTCGCTCGGATATCCGCGCGATTGGCAACAAGATCGCGGCGTCGATTGGTACCTCCGCGATGTGTTAACGACAACGTCACAACACGCATCACGTTTTGTTCCAGCGCGAGATCCGTTTATGATTCCTCTGCAATGAGGCGGTACCGCGCATGAGGAGACTTCGTGTCCTCCTCCTTATTCATCATTACCTCGTCCCGCCAGACGATGTGTCGGGCATTGAGACCGACAAGGCTCCATGGCGGACCGAGTACGACGTTCTTAAAACGCTGCGCGACGATTTGAAGCATGAAGTGCGCGTGCTTGGCATCGCGGACGAACTCACGCCCATCAAGCAGGCCGCCGAAGAATTTAAGCCGCACATCGTTTTCAACCTGCTCGAGGCCTTTCACGAGGTCGGCACCTACGATCAGAACGTGGTGTCGTATCTGGAATTGCTGCGCCTGTCGTACACCGGCTGCAATCCGCGGGGGATGATTCTCGCGCGCGACAAAGCGCTGTCTAAGAAGCTCCTGCAATATCACCGCATCTCGGCGCCTGATTTCGCCGTCGCCTATCGGCGCAAGAAGTTCAAACTGCCCAAGCGGATGACCTATCCGGTGATTGTCAAGTCACTGACGCAGGAAGCCTCGATCGGCATTTCGCAGGCCTCGGTGGTAGAAGATGAGCGAAGGATGCTGGAACGCGTCCAGTTTATTCACGACTCCATCCATACCGAGGCCATTGTCGAGCAGTACATTGAAGGCCGCGAACTCTACTGCGCCATCGTCGGCAACGACCGGCTGCAGGTCTTCCCGGTCTGGGAGATGTTTTTCGAGAAGATGACGGACCGGCAGCACCGGATCGCGACCTCCCGGGTGAAATGGAGCAGCAGTTACCAAGAAAAAGCCGGCATCATGACGGGGGTCGCAGAGCCCTTGACCGAGGGCGTGCAGGAGCGCATCCCGGCGATGTGCAAGCGGGTCTACCGGGCGTTGCAGCTCAGCGGATACGCCCGCATCGACATGCGTACCGACGCGAAGGGCCGCGTCTGGGTGATCGAAGCGAACCCCAATCCCCAGATCGCCATCGGCGAAGACTTCGCGCGGTCGGCCGATCTCTCCGGAGTCCACTACCCCGCACTGATTCAGCGCATTCTCAGGGCCGGTCTGCGCTGGGAACCGGAGAAAAACGGCTAGCCCCCTCCGCGCTGGCGACTGTCGATCGCTCGGAGGGCACGGGCTTCAGCCCGTGCCGCGCGTCCCGGGCTGAAGCCCGGGACCTCCGGCCTGACAAATGCGGAGCCAGTGGTCGGGTTGCAGCGTGAGCGGCCAGTAGCGCTTGCGCAGCAGGATCACCTCGTCCACATACCGAGACTTCTCCACCAGGCCGTCGTGCCGACGCTGCCGAAGCCGCCTGATTTCGTACCGGTACAAGTCGTTGAGGGCGTCGCGCACCAGCTGGGGCGGCGTGGTGGCCGTTGGTTTCAGTCCATACGACAGCAGCGCCACCGTCAACTCCTCTGGATAGGTCCAAGTCTGGTGCGTCATGTATGATCCGCTTGCTCACCGTCTATCAGAACACAGGGCAGACGGCGCGTTGGATTCCCTTGCTATGAGGAGTGCTCAGATTATGAGGCGCAGGCTGCTTCTTCCCATGTTCGTGTTCGGTCTTGCGGTGGCGTACCCCATCGCACAGGCCACCCAGACCCCGCAGGAAGTGATTGATACCGAGATCAACGCAAAGATCCGCAAAGAGGGCTGGGACAACTCCCAGATCATGCGGACGATTCATTATCTGACTGACGTGTACGGACCGCGCGTCACCGGCTCGCCGAACCACGAGAACGCAGCGAAATGGGCCGTGCAGACGATGGAGAAGTGGGGTTTCAAGAACGGCAAACTGGAGCCGTTCGAGTTCAAGGCGGCGACCGTCACGCCGGCCGGCGGCTGGCTGAACGAAAAGGCCAGCGGCCACATCCTTTCGCCTGTGAAAGACAATCTGGTGTTCGAAGTGCTCGCGTGGACACCGTCCACCAAGGGCACAGTCACCGGCCCTGCGGTCAACCTGATTACTCCGACGAGC
Source organism: Acidobacteriota bacterium (assembly GCA_009694745.1). Taxonomy (GTDB): domain Bacteria; phylum Acidobacteriota; class Vicinamibacteria; order Vicinamibacterales; family SCN-69-37; genus SYFT01. Next base: position 2,182 of record SHUF01000029.1, on the reverse strand, counting down.
CCAGCCTCCGAGGCTCCCGCGCCGGCCGCCGGTGGTGCCGTGGCTGGCCGGGGCGGAGCGGCAACACCGCAGCGCCTGCCGCCAACCGAGGCCGAGTTGAAAGCGTTTTTTACTGAGATGGCTCCGAAAGTGAAAGGCGCGATCGTCTTCGTCGGAGCGGCAGCCAAGGTACCCTTTCAGGAGGTGGCTCCGCCGAAGCGCCGCGTCGACGAGGACATGAAGGCGCAGTACAACCCAGACCCGAACGCCGTTCCCGGCACTGCGGGTCGCGGTGGTCGGGGCGGGAATGCTGCGGGAGGCGGGCGTGGCGGGGGCGCCGCCGTACCGGCCGGTGGTCCGGTTCGCCTGACGGCCGCACAGGTCGCGACGATGACCAATGATTTTCTGATGACCGCAGGAGCGGCGGTACGTGTGAACGATGCGGCTCGCGCGCACGGACAGATCAGCACGTTCAACTATGCGGCCTACGACTCCACGAAGACCGTGCCGACCGTCGTCCTTCGCAACGAAGACTACGGCCGTGTCACGCGCATTCTGGCCGACGGCACCCCCGTTCAGATGGAATTCACCATCGTCAATCGCGACTACCCCGCCGGCAAGACGTCGTACAACGCCGTCGCGGAAATTCCCGGCACTGACAAGGCCAGTGAAGTGGTGATGCTTGGCGGCCACCTGGATTCGTGGCACTCGGCCACGGGTGCTACCGACAACGCCGCCGGCTCGGCGATCATGATGGAAGCCGCGCGCATCCTCCAGGCCATTGGCGTGAAGCCACGACGGACCATTCGCGTCGCCCTCTGGGGCGGCGAAGAGCAGGGGCTGCTGGGGTCGAAGGCGTACGTGGAGCAGCACTTCGGCACGGTAGAGAACCCCAAGCCTGAGTTCGCCGGTTTCAACGGCTACTTCAACATTGACTCGGGCACAGGGCGTATCCGCGGCATGGGCATCTTTGGCCCACCGGAGGCCGCACGAATCCTCGGACAGTATCTGCGCCAGTTCGAAGATTTCGGCATCTACGGCGCCACGGCCTCAACGAGCCGAGCGCCGGGTGGCACCGACAGCACGTCGTTCAACGCCGCCGGCCTGCCGGGCATCGGCGGCGCGCAGGATCCGATGGAGTATGGAAGCCACACGTGGCACACGAACCTCGACACCTACGAGCGCATCGTGGAAGACGATGTGAAGAAGTCGGCGATTGCGGTGGCGTCGGCGGTGTATCACATCGCGATGCGCGAGCAGATGCTGCCGCGCTTCGCGCCAGACCAGATGCCGGCACCACCGAACACCGGCCGCGGCGGCGGGCAGTACTGAGAAAAGCGCCCCAATTGAGGATTGAGGATTGAGGCTCGGAATGGCGAATCGCTGATTGGCGATCGTGGATCGGATTGCTGATTGCGAAATTGCACTAGCGGCAATCGACAATCCAATCCACGATCCTCAATCAGCGTTCAGCCATTCCGATCCTCAAGCCGCAATCCTCAATCCTCATTAGCGTCGGCGAAACCCTAGCGCAGGCCCTCAGTCGCGCTGAGCAGAATGCCGTTGAACAGGAACTTGAACGTGCCGTGCGGCTGCGAGCGGAACGTGATTTCGGGGCCGAACACGTAGAGGTGGCCCTTGCCCACTTCGGCCTCAAATGCTGCGATGCCGTTCTCCAGATAGTGCTGTCCCCACGCCCAACCGCTGCGGAGCGGTGTCGGGGTGTTGAACCACGCGATCGTCTTGATCCCACGCGAGGTAGCGGCGGGTCCAAGGCGGAACGTCGGGCTATTGTCGAAGAACACGTCAATCTCCGGCCCGGTGCCGTGACCCAAGATTGAGTTCGGCTCCACCGCCGCGCGCAACACCGACCCAGGCACATAGAACTTCGTGCCTGGCAACGGGCCGAGGCGGCCGTCTTCGCCACGCTCGGTGAGATGGCTCTCGATGGGTAGGTCAAAGTGCGCGGCAATGCTGGACGAGGCGCCGCCGATGGTCAGTACGGTGCCGCCCGCGCGCACAAACTCCTTGATCTTGTTCATCGTCTCGGCAGTCACGCTGCCCTGCCGGTTTCGGAACTCCTCGGGGATTTCGGGACCGGCACCATCACCGCGACCACCACCGCCGCCGCCGCCGCGGCCACCGCCCGCACCACCACCAACGGCGGGAATGCCGCCATCGTTGAAGATGATGATGTCGAACT
>SHUF01000028.1 GCA_009694745.1 Acidobacteriota bacterium | reverse complement strand
AACTAGGCTCATGGCCCTCATTCCTCCCTCTACAAATCAAGTTTCTCAACATGCGGCGGGCAGCGTCGATTGAACGGGAGATCGCCGCGCGGGTGGACGAGCTGGGATCGCTCCATGGCCGTATCGTCGGATGCCATGTGTCGGTGGAGGTGCCGCACAAGCATCACCACAGCGGCAACGCGGTCGAGGTGAGGATTTCCCTCGCGATGCCCGGCGACCTCGTCGTCACACGCAAGTCATCGTCAGCGGCCGTGCCTGCCAAGGCTGTGCAGCAGGCGTTTGATGCGCTGACGCGGCACATGCGGAAGGTCAGCGGGAAGAAGCTGGCGGCCCGCAAGCGCCGTTAGCCGTCCTTGGTTTCAATCCAGAATACGGCGAGGCCGGCGCCAAGCGTCAGCACAATGGCGCCGTTGGTGAGGATGAAGGCGCTGGCCAGAAGCATGGCGTTCACAAGCCAGACTTGCACGGCCAGGCGGCGCGGTCGCGGTCCAAGCAGGGCGCGCACGGCAAGCAACGCGAGCAAGGCGCCCCCGAGGGCCCAGGAGATGTGCCGGAATCGTTCCACGAATTCCGGCGGCGCCGCCACCAGGGCCAACGTCGCCAGGCCGCCAATCCAGAGCGCCATGATGGCGAGTGATCCAATTCGCAGGGCGACCATCAATTGATTATGGCCGCGTCGGTCGCGCGATCACAATTGCCCGGCCGTACAGTAAACTGACGCTCGCCAGCGATGACACCCCCATCCAACACCGTTCTCGACAATTTAGCTACTCAACTGCGTATCGATTCGGTGCGGTCCACGACCGAAGCGGGGTCGGGACATCCCACGACATGCCTGTCGGCGGCGGAGATCCTGTCCGTGCTGTTTTTCGACGAATTGCGCTTCGATCCGAAAGATCCCCAGCATCCGGAGGCCGACCGATTTGTGTTGTCGAAGGGGCACGCGGCGCCGATCCTGTACGCCGCCTGGGCGGCTGCGGGCGCGTTTCCGCGCGAAGACGTGATGCAGTTGCGCAAGATCACCTCGGACCTCGAAGGCCATCCCACGCCGCGGTTGCCGTTTGTGGATGTGGCGACCGGGTCGTTGGGCCAGGGCCTGGCGGCCGGTGTGGGCATCGCATTCAACGCGCGGCGAATCGGGTCAGATTACCGGACGTACGTGCTGCTCGGCGACGGAGAAACCGCCGAAGGGTCTGTGTGGGAAGCGGCGCAGGTGGCTGCGCACCATCAGCTCGATAACCTGTGCGCCATCACCGACGTCAACGCGTACGGCCAGAGCCGGGCGACGCAGTGGGCGCATGACGTGGACGCGTTTGCGGCCAGGTATCGCGCGTTCGGGTGGCATGCCATCACTGTGGACGGTCACGACGTGGCGGCACTGCGCGCCGCGCTGGCGGAAGCGCGCGGCATGACCGGCAGGCCCACGATGATTGTGGCGCGCACGCTCAAGGGCAAAGGCGTGGCGCTCTTCGAAGACAAGGACAACTGGCACGGCAAGCCGCTCAAGAAGGGCGCGGAAGCTGACGCTGCGGTAGCCGAGCTCGAAGCGCAGTACGTGCCCACGTCAGACCCGGCGCCGGTCATCAAGAAGCCAGCGACACGGCGTTCGGAAGAGCCCCTGCCCGACTTCGTCGCCGAGATGCCGAAGCCGGCGTACGCCCTGGGCGATCTGGTGGCGACCCGTGAGGCCTATGGCACGGCGCTGGCTGCGTTGGGCGGGATCGATGCCCGCATCGTGGCGCTTGATGCCGACGTGAAGAACTCCACGTTCAGCGATCGCTTCGAGAAGCTGTATCCCGAGCGCTTCTACCAGGCCTTCATCGCCGAGCAGGCGATGATCGGCGCGGCAATGGGCCTCGCTTCGCGCGGTGCGATTGCGTTCCCGTCGAGCTTCGCATGTTTCCTGGAGCGTGGCGCGGATTTCATTCGCATGGCCGGCATCTCCATGCTCAACATCAAGTTGTGCGGGTCACACGCGGGCGTGTCGATTGGCGAAGACGGCCCCTCGCAAATGGCGCTCGAAGACTTGTCGATGGCGCGCGGAGTGCCGAACTGTACGGTCCTGTATCCGTCGGATGCTGTCTGCGCGGAGCGGCTCGTGGCCGTCGCGGCCGCCACGCACGGCCCGGTCTACATTCGCAGCTCGCGGCCGAAGACACCCGTCATCTACGGACCCGACGAGAAGTTCCATGCCGGCGGCTCCAAGGTCGTCCGCCAGAGCGCCAAAGACGTCGCCACGGTGGTGGGCGCAGGCGTGACGCTGTTTGAAGCGCTCAAGGCGCATGAACTGCTGGCTAAAGAGGGCATCGCCATTCGTGTGGTCGATGCGTATTCCATCCAGCCGATCGACCGCGAGGGCCTCATCGCCGCGGGCAAAGCGACCGGCGGCCGCATATTCACCGTCGAAGATCACTACTCGGCGGGCGGCCTCGGCGACGCGGTCTCGGAAGCCGTGTGGGATCAGGGCTTCCGTGTGCAGCGTCTCGCCGTCCGCGAAATCCCGCGCAGCGGCCCCCCCGACGACCTCCTCGAACGCTACGGCATTTCGGCCGCGGCCATCGTCAAGGCTATTCGCGGCTGAGCTGAAGCGTGCGTAAAGCCGCGTGATATCACCGAACGCTATTCGTTCTCAGACGCCGCCGAGCGCGATCAGGTGACCACGCGTCCGGACGATCAGCAGGTTGCCGTCAAGGGCGGGCGTGGCAAAGATGGTCTCGTTGAACGAGTGCATGGCGTCTGGCTGAAACGTCTTGCCGGCGCGGACGACGAAGAGGTCGCCGCCTTCGTTGGCGATGTAGAGATGGCCTCCCGCCGCTACGGGAGACGCGCTGAATCCACTGCGGCCCGCCCCAAGCCGCACGCGGTAGAGTTCGGCGCCCGTGGCTGACTCATAGGCCGACAAGACGCCGTTGTCCATCAGCACATACAAGATGCCCTCGTACACCAGAGGTGTCGTCGTGTACGGCGAACCCTTGTCGATGTGCCAGGCCAGTTTCTCGCGCGACACCGTTCTTGTGGAGCCGAGCGGGATTGCAAGGAGGGGCTTGCCGGCCGGCTGAGCGCCGCCAGTCACAAGGACTGAGTCCCCGAAGGGAATCGGCGACGGGACGCGCACCTGCGCCTCGTCGTTCATGCGCCACACTTCCTTGCCTGTGGCGACGTCTCGCGCGCGAACCGCCAGCGGCGCGGTGGTGATCACCAGCGTCTGCCCGCCGTGTGTCATCACGAGTGGGGTAGACCACGACGGCTGGTCCGTCGTCGCCACCCGCCAAAGTTGCTTGCCGGTGGCGAGTTCGAACGCCGCCAGAAACGAATTCGGCGGGCCGCCATCTTCCTGGCCAGGCATCGGTTTCTGGCCATCGTTCTGCACGATGACGCGATCGCCGGCGATCACGGGCGAGCTGGCCGGTCCCCACTGGACCGACGGATTCCCAATCATCCCCAGATCCAGAAGTCCGAAATCCTTCTTCCAGACGAGCTTGCCTTCGACGCTGTAACAGTAGACCCCCTCGGATCCCATCAAGGCGACCACGTACTTGCCGTCGGTCGTGGGTGTCGCTGAGGCGTGACTGGACTTTCGGTGATGCTGCGAGCTTGGCGCTGTGCGACGCGCGGCCTGTTGTCAGAGGATCTTCCCTGTAGCGCGATCGAGGGCGTAGAGCCGCCACTCGTGCTCACTCATGTCCCGCGCCATCGCGACGCCTACGACCTCCATCGTGCCAGTGACGGGCGCCGCCTCTCTGCCATTCGTGGACACGGCCGTGGTCACATACACGCGATCGCCCCAGACGATGGGGCTGGAATGACCGAGGCCTAGGATGGCGGTCTTCCACGCGACGTTCGTGCCCGCGGCGAGATCCCATGTGACCGGTGGATTGCCGCTGCCCACACCGCTGGCCGACCCGCCGCGGAACGAAGGCCACTGGGCCGCCAGTGACGCGGACCCGGCGAGAAGGATGCATCCGACGAGGGCGGGCAGTGGAGTTTTCACGATGGCGGATTATGCCACCTCGTTCGCCGAAGTATCATCCCGGGATGCGTCGATATCCCGTTCTGGTTGTCACGGCGGCCCTGACTGTTTTTGCCGTCACCGCGTTCTCCGCACAAGCGCCCGCCTCGCTCACTGGCATGCGCGACCCTACCTTTGCGCCCGATGGCCGCCGCATGGCTGTCTCATGGCTCGACGAAATCTGGACCATCACGCCAGACGGTCGGGACGAAAGACGCGTCGTCACCACGAGAGGCGAGTGGGTGAGTGAGCGGGATCCCGCGTGGTCGCCTGACGGCAAGACGATTGCATTCTCAGCCGATGTCGCCGGCGCGTACGACCTGTACGTGGCTCCCGCCGCTGGAGGCCCGTCGCGCAGAATCACGTCGATCGCCGGCGACGAGCGCTGGCCGTCATGGACGCGCGATGGACGGATCGTGTTTTCCCAGCGGCCGACTGGAGGCCGGTGGCAGGTTCACGCGACAGCTGCGGACGGCACTGGAGTGCCAGTGAAGATCACGCCCGACGATGCGCCTGAGTGGCAGGCGCAGGTCTCGCCCGATGGCCGGCGCGTGGTGTTTGTCTCTGAGCGCGATCTGGAGCCCGGTGACCGTGCTGACGTGTTCGTGCGCGATTTGCCAGGCGGTGCAGATAGTGCGCGTGTTGTCCGCGTGACCAGGGGCGGCGGGGAAGAGCGATTCCCCGCGTGGGCGCCCGACAACCAGCGGGTGTCGTACCTGGCGTCGCGTGCGGGGCTTGGTACGGGCACGTTCGTGACGGAGTTGCCTGCGCCTCCGGCTGCAGGCGCGGCCGACGCCCCGCAGCCAGGCCGGGGCGGTGGCCCTGCCGGGGCCCGCGGCGGCGGCGCCGCGCCAGTCCTTCCCGTGGTGCTGGCGTCGCGACGGGCGGGTGCTTCAGCCTGGTCGCCCGACGGCCAGACGATGGCCATTGCTACGGTGTCTACGCCTGCGGGCGGCTACAACGGTAATCCGGTTCGCAATGATGACGATGCGCCGGCGGCGTTTGCAGAAAGCGACACGTTGCAACTCTGGCGCGTCGCCGCGCCGCGCCGCGTGGACGACCAGGTGCGCGGAGTGACTGCGCCCACGCCCGCAGCCGGCCGATGGGTGGGCCAGTTCGACCGTGCGTGGCAGACGCTGAAGTCGCTGTATTACTCGACCGGCGAATCCGCCGCAGCGTGGGATGCGCTGCGCACGAAGTATCGCCCCGCAGCGCTGGCCGCGCGCACGGCTCGCGAGGTTGAAGACGTTGTTGATGTGATGGTCGCCGAGCAGCCGCTCATCAAGCCCGTGGTCGAAAAGAAGACCGGAGTTGTTGCGTCGGGGCATCCGCTGGCGTCGGCGGCCGGCGCAAAGATGATCGAACTCGGCGGCAACATCGTGGACGCCATCGTCGCCACGTCGTTTGCGCTGGGTGTGGTGGAGCCCGATGCATCGGGCATTGGCGGCGACGGCCAGGCCATCCTGTTTCTGAAGGGCATGACCGAACCCGTGGTCATCGAATACAAGGACATGACGCCGGTGCGAGCCACGTTCGACAATCCGAAAATTTTCACGGCGGCGGGTCAGCGCACGGCCGGCGACGGGCCCACGGTCGCCAATATTCCCGGGGTGGTTGCTGGCCTTGATCTGCTGTTCCAGAAGTACGGCAGCAAGAAGGTGACGTGGGCACAAATTCTTGCGTCGGCGATCGAGCTGGCGGAGAACGGCTACATCCTCGACGAGGCGCTGCCGACGACCATCGCGGAAGGCCGCGCTGGATTCTCGAAGTACCCCGAGGCCGCGAAGATCTACCTGCCCGGCGGTCAGGTGCCGAAGAAGGGCGATCGGTTCATCAACAAGGACTACGCCGAGACCTTGAAGGTGCTGGCGAAGGAGGGCGGCCAGTCGTTTTACCGCGGGTCCATCGCGCGGAAGATCGCGGAAGACATGGCCGCGAACGGCGGCATCATCTCGCTCGAGGACCTGGCGCAGTATCGCGCGATGGAAAGGAAACCGCTCGAAGGACGGTATCGCGGCCACGCGGTCTATTCAGCGCCGCCACCTGTTCCCACCGGGGCGCAGTTGATCGAGACACTGCAGATTTTGGACAACTACACGCCGAAACCTGGTGCGACCTACACGACCGATGCCGAATACCTCCATCACGTGATTGAAGCGTGGCGTGTACGCGACGGCGGCGCGCAGATTGCCGATCCCGAGCGGTGGCCCATTGACCTCGGCAACCACCTGCAGCCGGGGCATGCGCTCGAGCGCTACAAACTCATCAACCCGACGAAGGCGTACGTGGCGGCGCAGGGCGGCCGAGGACGAGGCGGGGCGCCCACGCCGACGGAGCAGGCCGCCGGCAACTACTACGAAGCGTTTGATCAGGCGGTGGCCGATGGTGTGGCCGGCCCCGGCATTCAGACGGGCACCACGTCATTTGCCGCGGCGGATGCCGAAGGCAACATGGTGGTCGTGACGCAGACACTCTCCACGTGGGGCGGCAACTTTTACGTCTCGAAGGGCCTGGGATTTCTCTACAACGACCACTTCCGTGGCGGACGCGGCACCGGGTACGGATCGATGCTGCCCTTGCAGCGCGCGTCATCCACGAGCGTGCCGACGCTCGTGTTCGCGCCGAGTGAAGGCGACCCAGGCCGTTACGGCATTCCCGGATTTACTCCGCGGCTGGCGGTGGGCGCGGCGGGCAATGCGTGGATCCCAGCATCGGTCTACAACATTATCCTGAACGTGGTCGATGGCGGGATGGGCGCGCAACGCGCCATCGAGGCGCCGCGGATGCTCATCGGCAGCACGCCAACCGGCTCGCGCGTGCAAATTGAAGACCGCATTCCGCGGTCGCTGCTCGAAAAACTGGAAGCGATGGGCCACGCGTTCGCCCGCGTCGGCCGCAAGGGCGAAGTGGCGCAGGGTTATGCGGCGGTGGCGCTGGTCAACGCGGCGAAAGGAACAGTTGAAGGCGGCGCGGAGCCGCGGCGGTCTCATGCGGTGCGGTAGTTCCCCAGTTCCCCAGTTCCTCAGTTCCTCAGTTCCCCAGTTCCTCAGGCGCGATCGGCGGGAGAGCGCGTTTGTGGTCCGACGAGGCGCGTAGCTTCTCGATACGCGCGGCCGTTTCCGGCGGCACCGCCGACGGGCCTTCAGCGAGGTACTTTTCGAGCGTGTCGTAGGTGAAGCCCATCTCCGCTTCGTCGGTCTGGCCGATCCAGAGGCCGGCTGACGGGGGCTTGTTGAGGATGGCCTTTGGCACACTGAGTTCTTTGGCGAGCGCGCGCACTTCGCTCTTGAGCAGCGCGCCGATGGGCAATACGTCGCAGCCGCCGTCACCGTACTTCGTGAAGTAGCCCAGCGTCAGTTCGCTGCGATTGCCGGTGCCGGCCACCAGGTAGTTCAACGAGTTGGCGATGAAGTACAGCGACGTCATCCGCAGGCGCGGCTTGATGTTGGCCTCCGGCATCTGCTGTTTGATGTCGGTCACATGGACCTCACGCGGCAGATTCTTGAGCGCCGCGTGCAGTTCGCCGGTCAGCGCGTCGAACGGGCCGGCCAGGTCCACCTTCGCGGTGGGGATGCCAAATGCATCCGCCATGACGTAGGCGTCCGCTTCATCCTGCGCATGGCTGTAACACGGCAGGATGACGCCCAGCACACGGTTGGGCGTCGCCATCTGGCACAACCGGGCGACCACCGCCGAATCAATGCCTCCGCTCAGACCCAGGACAAACCCATGGGCCCCGGCGGCCTCTGCGCGGTCCCGCAACCATTGCACGAGCATATCTGCACGCTTCGACTTCATATAAAAGACCTCGACGCCTCTGCGCCTCCTGTAATCCTAAGTGACACTACTCGCGTTGCCTGACGAGATTTTCAATCGCCTCGGCCGCCGGCGAGTCGGGCCACATCTGCAATGGCGCCGCCGTGTAGGTGGCGTGCGCCAGTTCGCCCTGGAAGAACACCACCTCGCCTGCCATCCATGCCAGTTTGGCCCATACCCGAAACAACAGGTATACCTGCGTCAGCAGGAACGCAACCGGCACCGAGGCCCACGCCGACGGTGCGGCGGTGAACCACAGGCGCACCACGACGATGGACGCGACCGCGCTGAGCAGATATAGGCCGAAGACACGGAACGGCCGGCGGCGGACGAATCGCAGGGACGCGCCGAGCGCGCCGATCATGCTCCGGCGGTCCTCCACCACCGCCCGCACCTTGGCGTAGTCGGCGATGAGGCTCACCAGTGCGAGCGCCAAGGCAAAGGTCAGGTACAGTCCCACGCGCACCGCCAGCGCTTCACGTTCGGTGGTGATGCCGGTCGTCCAGTTGTTCCACAACGTGCCGAACAGGTACGGGTGCAACCATGCGAACAGCGCCCAATACGCGGCGCCCACCATCACGCCGAGGCGGAGGAATCGCCAGAAGAAGACGCCGCACGAGGCAAAAAACGCCGCCGTGCGCACCGGGCGCGCGCGCGCGAATCGATCGAGGATGCCGCCCGACAGGAAGATCCACAACACCGCGTACGCTGCCGCCGCGCCGGCCACGACGGGGGGCAATGGCTTGGCGTCAAAGAAGCCGCCAATGGTCGAGATGGTGCCCCCGAATCCCAGTATTTCGTGCGTGAACGTACGCCCAAGACCTTGCGCCTGCGTCGCAAATTCGGCCGCCCAACCCGCCTCCCATCCCCACGCCGCGCGTTCCGAGACCACGCTTGAGCCCAGGTGCTCCACAAGCATGCCGCGAAGCGCGAGTCCCAGGGGCAACGCCATCAGAAACAGCGCGGCCAGCACGCCCAAGGTGATGGCAGGTGCGGCGAACGTGCGGCGCCAACCTTCTAAAAATGCCCCGAGAGCAGTAGCTCTAGGCCCCGTGAAAACGACCTCTGAGGTCGTTTTCACCTCAGGAGAAGAAGGCATACGTCAGCATCACTTCCTGCAGCCAGCCCATCCAGCGTAGTGACCACCTGCGTGCCGCTGCCGGCGCCTGCGGCGTCGCAGTCCACGAGTTGTTCGTGTAGTTCAGGTCGAGCATCAGAATGCGATTGGGATCGACCTCCACGCGCACGATCGGCGACGGTCCATGATCGACGATGGCTTCCCATCGGCCCTCGCCATCCCACGCCGTCATATCCGTCGTGCCATCCGCGTAGGTGCGCTTGATGGTCACCGGAAACACGCCGTCCTGAAGACGGCGTACGACGACCACCGATTCGAATCCATCGGCCGCGGGCGTATTGGTCACCTGCGTGACTGCATAGTCAAACGCAGCGCTGCTGCGAACGGTGGCATCGAAGAACCACGTCAGGTCCGCGCCCGCCACCTCGCCGGCGATTGCAAAAAAATCTTCGGGCGTCGGGTGACGAAACGCGCCCCGTGAAAAATGCGTGGCCAGCACCCGCTGCATCGTCTCCCAACCCAGGTAACGTTCAAGCGTGGCCAGCCACAACGCGGTCTTGTTGTAGGAAATCTGGCTCGCGCTGCCTGGCCAGTAGCGCCATGTCGGCGTGGACTGTGTGTCGTTCGTGGCGACTGGCCTGTAGGCGTTCAACCGGTTGCCGTCGATGGCGCGGGACCACCGGACATCAGAGAACGCCCACGGCACGAAGCCGCCGAAGTACCGTTCCACCGTCACGAACCTGTTCGGCAGGGCTTCATCGATCACTCGCGCGGTCGCGTAGGTATTCAGCCCCTCGTCCATCCACGCATGTTCGAACTCGTTTGTGGCGACGATGCCGTACCAGAATTGATGGCCGGCTTCGTGAATGGTCACGCTCTCGGGTTGTGGACCGTCGAGCGGCGCCCAGTTGCGCGTACCCGCCGTGAAGAGCATCGGGTATTCCATCCCGCCCGTGGACCCGCCCTGCACGTCCGGATTCACCGGTGTGACGGGATCAACGATGGTGATGTGCGAGTAGGGGTACGGGCCAAACCACTCCCCGTAGTACCGCAGCGCCGCGCGTGTGGCGACGAAATGACGCTCGGCCTGCTTCGCGTGCTCACGCTGCAGGAGCAGGCGCATGGTCACCGGCGGAAGACTGGGGTGCTCGAAACGTTCGACGTGTTCGATGAAGTTCGGGCTCGTCGTCCACGCGAAGTCATGGACGTCCTCTGCCACAAACCGATGCGTCTCCTGACCTTCGGCACCGGGCAGCACGGGCGACGCCGCGCCGGTGGCACCCACCGTCCAGCCCTTCGGTACGGTCAGGGCGACGTCGTAGGTGCCGAAGTCTGAGAAGAATTCAGTGGCGGCGTGAAACTGGTGCGCATTCCATTCGCCGTTGTTCTGGAAGACACCAAGTTTCGGGAACCACTGGGCGATGAAGTAGTACTGGCCCAGTCGGCCGGTGCGCGCGTATGTCACGGGAACGCGCGAGGTCCATGCGATATCAATGTCGATCGTTTCTCCGGGCATCACCGGTCGATCGAGCGGCACCGCCAGCACCGTCCGGTCATCGGCATTGCCATCGTCTGGCGCGACAAACGTGGCCTTGGGTCGCAGATCTGTGCCGCGCGCGACCATGGAGATGATTTCGATCGAGCCGCGTTGGTCCTCAGGTCGGCGCGCCAGCGCAGAACCGCGCCCCAACCGCTGTTCGCGCATCCACGACGAATTGCCGTCGCGCCAGGCGTTCCAATAGAGATGGAAGCGCAGGTCGTTGGCCGGCGCCGTGGTAATGTTGCGCCAGATGACGCGGCCCGATCCGTGAATGGTGTGCGACTCAGGGTCGAGCGTCGCCAGCAGCTGGTAGGACGCGTTGCGCGGTGAACGGGCCGGTGCCGCGTCCTGCGCGAACCCCGCCGGCCGCGCCACCAGCAGCACAGCCGCGATTAGGGTCCAGTGGGGGCGGCGCATGGCCCGAATCGTATCCCAAGATGAATGGCAGACTTCCGATTCAATCGACGGACCAAGGCGTCCACGAGTCCGTCGATGGTAAACGCGTCGGCGACAATCGGCGCCGTGACTCCGAGCGCGCGCGCGGCGGCGGCGCAGTTCGGCCGTCGTGCCTTCGTCGCCCCGTTCGGCCCGCCCGTGGTCGGGCCGAATCACAAGCACGCGTGCTCCTGCCAGAGGGCCGTGCGCGGCGATGGCGTCGCACGTGGCCTCTTCCCCCGTCTCAGGCACCACCACATCGGGCACCAGCCCCGCGGCTCGGAATTGATCCGCTGTCGATGGGCCCACGGCCGCAATTCGCACGCCACCGAGCGCACGCAGGTCGCGCGTGCCCGACAGCACCACCTTCAGGAATCGATGCGCCGAGTTCGCAGATTCGCACACCACCCACTGGTACTGCTGCACGGACGCCACCGCGCGCTCGATCGCTTCGGGATCTTCGGCGGGCAGCAGTCGGAACGTCGGCGCTTCAATCGCCTGGGCGCCAAGACCCTCGAGGCGATCCGACAGGTCGCGCGCCCGTTCGTGCGAGCGGGTGACGACGATGCGTCGCCCGAAGAGGGGGCGCTTATCAAACCACCGCAGATGGGCGCGCAGTCCCGCGACCTCGCCCACGATGAGCAAGCCTGAGGCTGCGTCGGGATCCGCGTCGAGTTGTGTGATGAGGCCGGCAAGGGTGTCAGCCACAGCACGTTGCGAAACGAGCGTGGCGTCGTAGATGAGCGCGGCCATGTGTGTGGCGGGCCGTCCGGCAGCCACGAGTTTGCGAAGGATGGTCGCCGCCTGCGGCGCACTTGCGTACGCAGCGATGGTGCCCTCGAGGGATGCAAGCGCGCGCCAGTGCACGTCGGGCGCGTCTTCCCGTGTAGCCTCGTGGCCCCGCAGCAGGATCAACGCGTCGTGGCCGCCCGGATAGGAGAGCGGTACGCCGGCATAGGCACTGCCGAACGCCACCGGCACGCCCGGCACCACTTCGAAACTGAGTCCCTGCTCGTGCAGGAAGAGCGCTTCCTTGGCGCCGCTGCCGAAGAGGAACGGGTCACCCCACTTGAGCCGGGCCACCAGCAGGCCCTCGCGCGTCTTGTCGGCCACGAGCATCGCGATGGCGTCCTGGGCCATTGCCCCTTCGGCGGGCGCCCCCACCTCGATTCGCTCGGCGTCGGGCCGGGCCAGTCGCACAAGCGGCGCCACGGCGCGGTCGTACACCACGACATCGGCGTCGGCCAGGACCTGTCCCTCGTGTAGTCAGCAGCTCGGGGTCTCCGGGTCCTGCGCCGATGAAAATGACTCGTCCCCGGGTTGTGTGCTGATTGGTGTTCATTTCGCGAAATCAAGGCGTGGCGGTTTGGGTGGCACGGGCGCAAAGTAGCCGCGCTTGGTGCGGGCGGCCGTGTTGGGGCGGTTCACTCTGACGACGATGGCCCGCCAGGCGCCATCACGTTTAGGATTTTTTGAGGTGTAGCCAATCGAATATTGATTGGCCAATTCATCCGCAATCTGCTGATAGATGCTCGGCAACTGCGCGACATCTTCGACAAAAAACGGCCGGCCGCCTGTCTCCTGCGAGAGTGTGCGCAACACGAACTCCGCCTCGTTGAATCCCCGTATCGGGCGGTCGGTCTTGGAACGGAGGCCGATGGCATACACCGCAACTTCCGATCGTTTGGCCGACTCAAGCACATCTTCGTAGGCGATCAGGCTCGAGGTGTCTTCGCCGTCCGACAACACCACAATCGCCTGGCGTCGCACTTGATCCGGCGTCGCCGCGCGCACGCGCTTCAGCTCGCTGAGCGCCACGTAGATGGCGTTGTAGAGCGACGTGGACCCGCCCACCCGCGTCTTGCGGATCGCCTGTTCGAGCAGCGCGGGATCGGCCGTGAACGTCTGCAGGATTTCGTGGCGGCTGTCGAAGTCGATGATCTGAGCGGCGTCGGTCGGATTGAGTCGGCGAGCGAATCCGATGGCCGCTTCCTGTGCGACACCGAGCTTGAATTCCATGCTCGTGCTGGTGTCGATGAGCAGCGACAGCGCGATGGGCTGCGGTGTTAAGGAAAAGTACGTGATGTCCTGCTGCACGCCATCTTCGTAGACGGAAAACAGCGCCTGTTCCAGACCGGGAATCAGCGTCTCGCCTTCGGTGACCGTGACGTTGAGCGACACCACGTCGGTGCCGACGCGGAACACCTGCGCGTCCGGCGCCGTGGCCCCGGCCAGGAGCGCCAGGGCTGCGCCCAGCGCCACGGCATGCATCATCGAGTGGTCCACCGCGGCGCGGCCAGCCGCAGGTCGTTGTTCGTGAGCTTGATCTCCAGCTTGTCGGGCGGCACCAGCGTCTCGGGCCGGCCGTACGTCACCACGAACTGCGCCAGCAGCTGCGTGGCCACATCGGCAAAGCGTCCCTTGACCGCCGATCCGTCGAACACGGTGGAACTGCGCCCACCGGTTTTGGTCGTCACGTCGCCGATCACGATGCCCCGTTCACGGTTTTCCGGCGTCGAGGAGCTGCTGCCAAAGCCCTGGCGCGACACCGTCCACAGCGACGCCCGCGCCGCGGAGAGCGCATTAAACGCATGGTCGTTGCGTCGGTTGCTGAACTCCGGGCCGCTTTCGTCCACGTAGGCCACGATCACCGGCCGCGCGCCGGCGCGTTTCTTGAGCACGCCGGCCGCTTCGATGACCGCGTCTATGAAATACGCGCCCGATCCCGATGCGGCAAACAGGCGGTCGGCCCGGCGGTTCAGGTTGATCGCGCTCGACGAAAAATCGGCCTCGAGCGTGGGGCGCTCACCGAACGTGTAGAGGGCAATTTGTGTGTCGGGGCTCTTGGCCCAGATGGCCGCCGCAAACGCCTTGATCGAGTTGCGCAGATCAATAATCGCGCTGGAGGTGATCGTGCTCGTGTCCACGAGCAGGGCGATTTCCATGGCGTCGGTCGCCGGCTCAACCTTGAGCACCTCGCGCGCGATGCCGTCTTCCCGGACCGTCAGGTCCGTCATGGCCAGGGTGGCCACGGGGGCGCCCTTCTTGTCCACCACCGAAATGACCGCGCGTTGCTGGTTTGGTGTCCGTTGTGCCAGAAGGGCGGTTCCGCCGATCGCAGCGACAACGGCCCCGCTGACGCACAAAGCCGCGACCACCAGGGGACGCCGTACGAGGGGGAACTGTGTCATCCCCGCAGTATATCGGGTGCCGCTCGTGAACTTGTTCACAAGCCATGGTATAGTGCCCGACGGTCCGTCGCAGGGGTGGTAGCCTGCCCCCTTCCCAGTACTGAGCTCCGCCTGTTACGATTGGCTGTTTGCCACCCGGGGCGCGGTGCGTGCCGGGGGCTCGGAAGGCGGCAGGATGCAGGAAATGCCTCGACCGGGCGGCAAGAAGCCCCGTTTCGACACGCTGAAGTCGTTTGAGCGTTCGATGCGGGCCTTTCAGGAGAACGTGCAGCGGGCGGGCCCTGCGGCCAGCGCCAGTTACACACTCACCGGAGGAATCCTGCTGCTGGGCGGTCTCGGCTATGTCGCAGACCGGTGGTTGCAGACGTCGCCGTGGTTGTTCCTCTCGGGGTTGGCCCTGGGGATTGTGGTCGGGTTTTACGCGCTCGTGAAGTCCACACGATGAACGTGTTGTGGTGGGTCAGCGGCGCGGCGCTCTCAGTGGGACTGGGCGCGTTGTGGTTCGGGTACGGCCGCGGTGGTGAAGCGGTGTTTCTGGGAGTGGCGGGCCCCGTCGCGATGGCCGGCGCCTCCTGGACAATGACCACCCGGACCTGGAGCAGGGATCACGTGGCACTGCTGCCCTGGATGCTCAGGGCCTTTGCCGCAAAGGCCCTGTTCTTCGTGGGGTACGTGGCGGTCATGTTGAGGGGATTCGACGCGCGGCCCCTGCCGTTTGTGGTCAGCCTCACCGTGACGTTTCTGGCCACGCACCTGGCCGAGGCGTTTTGTCTGCGGCGCCTGATGGCACCGGTGTTGGGCACCGGGGCGCGCCGCCCAGGGTTGTGATGGAAGTTGGGTTAGTAACGACGATGATCGAACAAGCTCACGCGGCCCCTCAGGAGGCCCATGCCGCAGCCGGCAAGTTTAATGCGGGCGAGACCATCATTGGCCACGTGGCCGACAACCCCGAACATCCGCTGATTCACATCGGCCCGTACTTCGGTGTCGATTTTTCCGTCACCAAACACGTGTTCATGGTGTGGATGGTGGCGGCCATCACGTTCCTGACCATCACCTGGCTGGTGCGTCGTTACCTCAAACAGTCCGACCGCGTCCCCACCGGCGGCATGAACGCCCTCGAATTCGTCGTCGAGTTCGTGCGTGACTCCATCGCCGCGCCGAACCTGGGCAAGAAGTGGCTGACCACCTGGACGCCGCTGCTGCTGACGTTCTTCTTTTTCATCCTGACCGCGAACGTCATCGGCATGATCCCGATTTTCGACGCGCTCGCCTTGCTCGACCACTACGTGCTGCACACCGGCCCCGATTCGTTCTTCCAGGGTCTGCTGCACGGCGGGTCAACGGCCACGGCCAATTTCAACGTCACGGCCGGCCTGGCGATCATCACTTTTTTTGCCATCATCATTGCGGGCAGCCGGGCGCACGGCTTTGTGCAGCACTGGGTCAACCTTGTACCCAAGGGCCTGGCCACGCCGGTGTATTTTCTCCTGATTCCGCTGGAGTTCATCGGCATGCTCGTGCGGCCGTTTGCGCTCACGATGCGACTTGCCGCGAACATGGCGGGTGGCCACATCGCCATTCTGGCGATCCTGTCGTTTGTGTTCATCTTCACGGAGCTGTTCGCCAGTTCCATGGCCGGCATGGGCATCGGCTTCGGGTTCTCGCTGCCGCTGGCCGTCGCCATTTCGGGCCTCGAGATCATCGTGATTCTCGTGCAGGCTTACGTTTTCACTCTTCTGTCTGCCGTGTTTATCGGCATGGCAATTCACGCGCACCACTAAACCTCACACAGTCAGTCAGACCCTCAGGAGAAGGACACGCATCATGGAACAAGCTCTTACCCCCGAAGTTGCCGCAATCATCAAGCCCACCTGGCACTACATGGGCGCGGCCCTTGGGTTCGGCCTCACGGTGATCGGCGCCGGCATCGGCATCGGCCGGCTCGCAGCGGCGGCCGCTGAAGGCGTGGCGCGGCAGCCCAGCGCGGCGGCGCAGATCACCGCAGCGGCCAACCTGCCCCTGTTCCTGCTCGAAGGCGCCACGATCATCGCGCTCGTCTTCGGCCTTGTGGTCGTGTTCCTGAAGTAACTCACGCGAGTGAAGCGCGTCGTCGAAAGACGACGCGCCCGACGCGTTTGAAAGGATAAAAGCTCGTGGATAATCCGCTGGTTCAGGTTAATCCTGGACTGTTCTTCTGGACCATTCTCACGTTTCTGGCGCTGCTGGCCCTGTTGACTAAGTACGCCTGGAAGCCGTTGCTCAAGGCGCTCGAAGAGCGTCGCGCCACGATCGAGAAGTCGGTCGAGGATGCCAAACGTGCGACTGCCGAACTGCAGCAGGTGCAGGTGGAGTCGGCGCGTCTGCTGGCGCTGGCCCGTTCGGAAGCGTCCGGGATCGTCACGCGCAGCCGGGCTGACGCCGATCGCTTTGGGGAAGAGATGCGGGCGAAGGCTCGCGACGAAGCCGCGGCCATCGTCAAGAACGCCGAGAAGGAAATCCATCTCGAGACGGCGCGCGCCCTTGCGCAGATTCGCACCGAGGCCGTGGAACTGTCACTGTCCATCGCCACCAAACTCCTGCGACGCAACATCTCGGCCGGCGACAACGAAGCGCTGATCAACGAGGCGATCGGACAGTTCAAAAGCGTCCAATAGGGGCATCGGGGCCCATAGGGGGACGGGTGTCGATCTGTGGAAAACTCCAGGAACATGGGTAAAGGCGTTCCTGGAGTTTTCCACAGATCGACACCCGTCCCCTTTCTTGACCTCCTCCTGGCGCTCATGGTCCTCATTTGGGGGGCCAATTTCAGTGTCATCAAGCGCGCGTTTGACGAAGTACCGCCGCAGCCGTTTAACGCGCTGCGGCTGGTGATTGCGTCGGCGGTGTTCCTTGCCGCAATTGCGATCGCCCGCCGCACCGCCCAGCGCGGCAGCCCCATCTCAACGGTCTTCCACACCACACACCCGCTCACGCGGCGCGACCGCATCGACCTGGTCTGGCTGGGCCTGGTCGGGCATTGTGGCTACCAGTTCTTTTTTGTCGGCGGCGTGGCGCTGAGTAGCGCGTCAAACGCCGCACTGATTGTCGGGTCCACACCGGCCGTGCTCGCTGTGGTGTCCGCGGTGCTTGGCCGCGAGCAAATCAGCCGCCTTCACTGGATCGGCGCGGCCGTTTCGGCGCTTGGCATCTACTTCGTTGTCGGGCACGGCGCGTCGTTTGGCGGCGCGACCTTCCAAGGCGATATCCGCGTGATGTGTTCGGTGGCGTGCTGGGTGACGTTCACGCTTGGGGCGGCCTCCCTCATCAAGCGTCATTCGCCGCTGTACGTGACCGGCATGACCATGGTGTACGGCGGGATTCCGTATGTGGTGATGGCGCTGCCGCAGATCCTGCGCGTGCCGTGGCTGGACGTGAGCGCCTGGACGCTGACCGCGCTTGTGCTGTCGGCCCTTCTGGCGCTGAACCTGGCGTACGTCATCTGGTACATGGGGGTGCAGCGGCTTGGTCCTGCGCGAACGTCCATTTACTCCAACGGCGTTCCGGTGGTCGCCATGGCTGTGGCCAGCGTGTGGTTGGGCGAGCCGCTGACCTGGAACAAGTTGATTGGCGCGGCCGCGGTGCTTTCCGGGGTACTGCTCACACGGCTGGGGCGTCGGCTCGGGAAGAGTGCGTAGGTCCGTATCGGAGTATCATGAAGACAGGCCTCGCTTTGTCCAAGTCGCACTATTACTCGACGCACGCCACGGCGCTCAGGGCGGAGCTGGGAAAGGCCATCTCGCGCGAGCAGATGCGCGAGTTCCACACAAAACAGGCGTGGCGACATTTCGTCGTGGCCGTGCGCCAGTTCCTGATCCTGAGCGCAGCCACGTGGGCACTGATCCGATTGGACAATCCCCTGATCTGGTTGCCGGTGGCGCTGGTGCAGGGGTTCACGGTATTCAACTTCACCGTGTTGCTGCACGAGGTGCTGCATCACAACGTGTTCCAGAAGCGGCATCGGCTGGCCGAGCGCGCGCTCGGCTTTCTCTATGCGGTGCCGAGTGGCATCGCGCCGAGCCAGTTCACCCGATGGCACCTGGACCATCACGCCGAGCTCGGATCGAATGACGACGACCCGAAGCGGCATCACTTGTCACCGAAGCGGAACGCGCGGTGGTACAAGGCGCTGTACGCCACGCCGGCCTTGTTTCCGATTTACTTCCGTGCCGCACGCCTTGAGTCGTCCACCTATCCGGCCGAGATGCAGAAGACCATTGGGTGGGAACGACGTATCTCAATCCTGTTCCACCTGGGTGTGCTGGCGGGAGTCTGGTGGGTGTGGGGCGGCGCGGCGGCGTTCCGCGCGCACGCGTTCCCGGTGTTCTTCATTTTTCCGATCGCGTTCACATTGAACCGGCTCGGGCAGCACTACGACATTGACCCGAACGATCCGGCCAAGTGGGGCACGCTGCTGCGCAGCCACTGGTTCTGGAACTTCGCGTTCCTCACCTCAAACCTGCACCTCGAGCATCACTACTTTCCCGGTGTGCCGTTTTACCACCTGCCGGCGCTGCAGCGCGCGCTCGGGCCGTTCTACGCGCGCAAGCAGATGCGATGGCAGACGTACCGTGGACTGCTCTACGGGTGGATTGTGGAAAACAAGCGTCCCCACTCCGACTGGAGCCTTGTTTAGGACCCCGGGGCTCCGGGACCCACCTCCGCGCGCCGCGCTGCGGCGGGCGAGCCCCGACACTATTTGTAGTTGACCGTCTGCAGGAACATTTCGTATTCCTTGTCCCAGCGGGCGATGGTCTTGAGCGGTCCTACAAGTTTGATGAAATACGGTCCGCCCGTTGTTTGGATGACGGCGGCGCGCATCCGGTAGCCCGGCTTGTTGAAACGCTCGGGTGAGCCGGGTGTGACTTCTGCCACGTAGGTGCCCCTTGCGTCGAACAGCGTGACGGACAGCCCGTTGATGAACTGGCTTGATGCGGTGGCCACGTCCTTTGTCTGCCGGCCGTCGGGTTGCGCGATCTGGCCGAACCACCGGTCGAGGTTCGCCTGCACCGTGCCGCCGGTGCCGCCGAAGAAGTAGATCACGAGTGAGCCGTCCTCAAGGTCGCCGTCGGCCATCGGCAGCACGAACTCGCCCACGCGCATCATCGAGGTCACGGCCCTGGGCGTCCACGCGGGCGGCGCGGTGAACGTCAACGTGGCGGGTACAACCGCTCCGGCAAGCGACAAGAGCAGCGATAGCAGCATGGAGCCATTCTAACCTCGGGCTTGAGAACCAGCCCGAGCTACGTACCGACTCGATATCATCCCGAAGGTGCCGCCATCTGGGACGTGAACTCGCCCGTGTCTACCACCGAAGCCTGGCTCGGCCCGCGTTGACCCTCGTCTCGCCGCCGGTGCCGCTCGTTTCTGATCAGCCGGCGAAGAATGGCCGAGACCGAGTCTTGCTCCTCGGCCGCCTGCTCGTGCAGCAGCAGATAGTCGCTTTCTGAGACCCACAGGTGAATTTGCCGATGCTGTCGCATATCGAAGCCTCCCGCCGGCGACAGTAGCAACCCGTGTGCCAGTTCCGGACACAATTGGGTAGTTCGGGAAACAGTGAAGGCCGAGGTCAGTGTCATTTGTTCGGGTAGCGTGGTACTCCGACCGCGGCTCAATGGGTACGGCTATGCCCATTTGACCTCTGACCTCAGAACCCGCCTCTCGCAAGTGGTGTCAGAATTGCCGCCATGACGCTCCACAGGCTCTCCGGGTTCGTGCTCCTTCTCTCGATGGCCGGCTGCGCCGCACAAGCGCAGCAGGTGGCCACTCCCACACCGCCGCCGCCAGGCGACGCCCCGTTGCCCACCAGCATCCAGTGGATGACGACGTCGGCTGAGTATCCGGCGCTAACGATCCAGACGTACCGGATCGCGACGACACACGTGGAAGCGATGGCGCGGACGCGCACCGCGGGCGCGTGGGCCGTGGTCCTTGATGCCGATGACACCGTCATCAACAACTTCCCGTATCAGATAGGGCTCGCGCGTGAACGCGCGACACATACGGCAGAGCGGTTCACGGCATGGGTGCGGACGTAGGCGTCTGCGCCGGTGCCAGGCGCTGCGGCGTTCCTTGCGCGTGTGCGTGCCCTGGGCGGGCGCATCGCGATTGTGACTAACCGGCTGGCGATTGAATGCCCCGATACTGCCGCCGTCCTGCGCAAACACGGGCTGCCGTTCGACACCGTATTGTGCCGTCCCGAGGGCGCGGGGTCCGGTTCAGACAAGAATCCGAGATTCGAAGCCCTCGCCGCCGGGCAGACAGACGCCAGCCGCACCCCGATTGAGGTGACCGCGTTTGTCGGCGACAATATCCATGACTTCCCCGCAGGAAGCCAGGCGCTCCGTGCGCAGGGCGAGACCGCCTACACCCAGTTCGGTGTGCGGTACTTCATCGTTCCCAACTCGATGTACGGCAGCTGGCAATAGCGCTCCCCGGATTTCCACCATGAAGGTCCATGAAGATCCAAGCCCGCGCCTTCATGGATCTTCATGGAGCTTCATGGTGGAATTCGTACCAGTCTTCGTGCAGCGACCACCCGTGGCAGTGCAGGCATGATGTCCACTTCCACTGGTGAGAACAACCGGGGCACTTCCCGCGCGTGGTGAAGGTGTTCCACGACGTGCCGCATGACGTAAACGGCGGCTCGGGCCCGCCGCCGCTCCAGCAGGTCCATCGGCTCGACGACTCCGGTACCCATTCGCACTTCGGGCACCTAATCCGATTGTGCGATTCGAACTCCGCCCGTTTCGCCCAATCCGCCGGCACTGCCCCAGGCGTACCGCCCTTTTTCAGTAACTGCCAGCTGAGCGTCCCTGCGTCAGCGTCTGTGTCCATACGATCTCATCCTACGACGAGCGTGGCATCAAGCGCTGGCGGTGGGGCGCGTAAACGTGACACTGTGAGCACCATGAAGATCGCCATCGAATACTGCGTCCGTTGAAACTACTTCCCCGAGGCTTCCAGGTTGGAGGCTGCGTTACAGGAGGAGATGGGAATTGCGGCGGACCTCGTCAAGGGCGACCGGGGCATTTTTGAGGTCCGCGCCGATGGGGATCTGATCTATTCGAAGAAGGCGTGCGGCGATGAGTTTCCGACCCACACGGAAATCATCAGGCTACTGCGCGCGCGCCAGTAACAGCGCGAGAGACGTCGTCGCTGTACAGTTGGCTGATGGCCCTGAGGAACGCTATTGGGCTCGCCCTGTTGCTGGTGCCCGCTGTTGCAGAGGCGCAGGCCACACGAGGCCAGATCGCTGGCAGGACGATCGATGAGAGCGGCGCGCCGATTCCCGGCGCGTTTGTGACAGTGCGCCCGTCGAAGCCCGTCGCCGGACACCTGGAACTGGAGGTGTTGTCCGATGAGTCCGGCCGATTTCGGTTCGACGACATTCCATCCGGGCCGTACCGGGTCGCAACTCACCTGTTCGGTTTCCACCGGACCATCTCGAACGTCGAGGTCCCGGTGGCCCTCAGCGCAGATGTCTCACTCGTGATGACGGCTGCTCCCACTGTCGAGTGTGTGAAGTTTTTCCCCGCGACTGTCGAGTTCAGGACCCGAAGCGGCGATCAGCTGCCGACGGCGTACCTGACCGTCACAGGTGAGGGTGGCCGGACGCTGAGCTACGAGGTGCTGCCGAGCGGGCGTCCAGATCCCTGCTTCTCGCCAGCAACCGCGGACCATGTGCGCCTTGATGTGCTCGGATACGGCGAACATGTGCTCAAGCGCGCCGGAGAGGATCCCGCAATGCTCACGTCGCAGGTCGCGATCGATCCAACGGCAGCCTCGCAGACCAGCCGAACGAAGCCGGGCCTGGCCCAGGGCCAGGTGCGCGGGCGTGTGTTTGACGTGTACGGCGCGGCCATTCCCGACGCGTCCGTCGTTTTTCAGGCGGTGGACCCACGGTCCGGCTTGACGATGTTTAGAGCCGTGGCCGATGCTCGCGGTCGATTCGACTTTGAAGGCGTGCGTACTGGAACCTATCGCGTCACGTGCCGGGCCCGCGGATATGAAACCAGCGTGGCAGTCCACGAGGTGAGGCCAGGCGTGCAGAACGAAGTGACCCTGATCGTGCGTGCCGTGAAGTGAGGGTCTGGGGTTTAGACTTTGTGACAGTCCCTGGCGTCGTTACTTGCACTGTGCTTCCGACCCCCCGCCATGCGTCCGCGATATGATGTGCGGGCAGCTGCATTTCACTTAGTCTTGGGGCCCGGCTGGGCGCGTACGAAATTGTGGCTCCACTCGGCGCCGGCGGCATGGGCGAGGTCTATCGCGACCGCGACACAAAACTGAACCGCGAAGCCGCGATCAAGGTGCTGCCGGACCTGTTCGCCACCGATGTGGAGCGCCTGGCGCGATTCACGCGCGAAGCGCAAACGCTGGCGTCGCTTAATCACCCGAACATCGCGCAGATTTACGGCGTCGAGGAGTCCGACGGTGCGGGCCCTCGTCATGGAACTGGTGGACGGGCAAGACCTGTCCGAGATCATCGCGCGCGGTCCCGTGCTGCTCGACGATGCGCTGCAGATGGCGAGGCAGATTGCCGAGGCGCTTGAGGCCGCGCACGACCTGGGCATCATTCATCGCGACCTCAAGCCGGCCAATATCAAGGTTCGGCAGGACGGCGCCGTGAAGGTGTTGGACTTCGGACTGGCAGGCGATCGATCCCGCAGGCGGATCCAGTACGAACGCGGCCAATTCGCCGACACTCACGGCACACGCGACGCAGATGGGCATGGTCATCGGCACGGCCGCCTACATGTCGCCCGAGCAGGCCAGAGGCAAGAACGTCGACCGGCGCGCGGACATCTGGGCGTTCGGCGGCGTGCTGTACGAGATGCTGACGGGCCGCCGCTTCTTTGAAGGCGGCGAAATTTCCGACGTGCTGGCCGCCGTGTTGCGGCAGGACATCGATTGGGCGGCGCTACCTCCCACCACGCCACCGCGCATCCGTCGCCTGTTGGAGCGATGCCTCGATCGGGACGCCCGTGGCCGTCTTCGCGACATCGGCGAGGCGCGTGTGGACATTGCGAAGACGCTCTCTGGCGCGCCTGACAGCGGCACCTCGATGGCGGTGACCGGCGCACCGGCGCTTGCGCCCGCACCCGCCTCGCGCCGTCTGGTCGCCAGGGTCGCCGCCGCTGTTGTCCTAGCCGCGGCGTTGTTTGGCGCGTGGTGGGCCGGCAGGGTGTCGCAGGCGCAGCAGGGAACGTGGGCGGAGTTCACGCAGCTGACCGACGCATCCGGTGTGGAAGACAGCCCATCGATTTCTCCGGACGGCACATCGTTCGCGTACGCGAGTGCCGTTCGTGGCACGTCCGACATTTACGTGCAGCGCGTGGGCGGCAGGAATCCAGTGCTCGTCGCCGGCGATCCCGGGCGCCAGGAGGTGTGGCCGGCGTTTTCACCCGACGGCACGCGCATCGTCTTCAGCGTAGAGGAAGTGGGCAGCGTCTACTCCCGCAACGGCGTGAGTCCGTTGTGGGTGGTGGACCTCAGCGGAGGCGCGCCGGCGAAGATTGACGAAGGTGATGCCGTCCAGCCGGCATGGTCGCCGTCTGGGCAGCGCATTGCGTTCTGGCAGACCGTGGATGGCCAGCGCGATCTCGCTTCCATTCCGGCCGCCGGCGGACCTCGTGTGCAGGTGACCTCCGATGCGGCCGCCGATTGGGCACCGGTGTGGTCGCCCGATGGCCGCTACCTGTACTTCGCGAGTGATCGTGGCGGGTCGATGGGAATCTGGCGCATTGGTATCGATGAAGCATCGAAGCGCGCGACCGGCGCTCCGGAACCCGTGGCGGTGGGTGTGGACGTGTCCATGGACCTGCCTCACCTGACCGCAGATGGCGCCGCGCTAATCTTCCGGTCGATGGTGACGTCGGTGAACTCGGCGGCCATCGCGTTCGACCCGGCCACCGAGCGGGCCGGGAACGTGACGATGCTGCAGCGCCGCACCGGAATTCTCGCGCCGCATGATGTATCTGCCGACAGCCAGTGGATCGCCCTGGGAAATGTGCGCGAGCGTCAAGAGGACCTGTTTGTGATGAGGTCGGACGGTTCCGAATTGTCGCGCGTCACCGATGACCCGGCACGCGACCGGTTTCCACGTTTCACGCCGGATGGGGCGCTGACGTTTTATCCAACAAAGAAGGGCCGTACGGAGCGTGGCTGATTCGCCGCGATGGTGGTGGAAGAACCCGGCTCACCGGGCCGATGGGCGACGTGAATTACACGGCCGTGTCACCCGACGGGCGACAACTGTTTGCAACCTTGTCCGGCGGGGGCTGGCTGCTCGGTGCGCTGCCCGGTCCCCTGACGCGCGAAACCGCGGCGTTCACCGAGTCGCCGGTGGTGGGCGGGGGCCGGTTCGCTGCCACAACCTGGTCGCGGGATGGCCGCTGGCTGGTTGGTTTTCTGGTGACTCCCACCGGGGGGAACGCCGGCAACGCGTTGTACAACCTGGCTGCGGGAACGGTCACTCGCCTCAATGACGTCGGGGGCGGGGAACTGGCCTGGATGCCGGATCAGACACGGGTGCTGTACATCACGCCTGATGGCGCCATGATGATCCAGAACATCGTCACCCTCAAGAGTTGTCGCGTGGACGTGACGCTGCCGCCGCCTGACGCGGACTACACGATCGTCGCCTCGCTCGACGGTCGAACCATCTACTACGGCGCGCGGCAGGTGGAAGCGAATATCTGGAAGGTCGCCGCGCCCCAGGCTGGGAAGCGATAGCGCTTCCGGCTATCGACGCGCCAACACCATCACGCCAGCGCGCGCAACCGGATTTGCGCGAGCGTGGCGGCCACAATGACGGCGCAGACGGTGACCACCGACCATGCCATGAGCTGGCCGTAGGCCGCGGGGCCCATGAAATCGAACATCGAAAAGCCCATCACCGCGAGTGCCGCGCCGCTGGCTATGCGCCAGGGCAGCGTGAGCTCGCGCCAGCGATCGATCACGCAGACGACCGCGGGTGTGCCGAGCAGCAGCACGTAGTCCCACCCCTGAAGCGAGATCAGGGGAATGAGCAACAACAGAAATGCAAACTCCGTGTAGTCGGGCTCCAGCACCCGCTTGCGCTGACGCCACATCGTGGCCGCCACGGCGAGAACAAGAATGACCGACGCTGCCGCCAGCACGCTGGCCAGCGTTCCAGGTCCGAGCCACTTCGCCCACATCGAGGCGAGCGACACGTTGTCGCCCCCGAGCAGATTGGGTGCCGTCGAGCTGGTCACAATGTGCCACCACTGAGTGAGCAGCGCGAGATTACCGGCCCATCCGTAGAGCACAGCAGGCAGCAACAGGCCGACGATGAGCACGGCTCCGGCCACCAGACTCACCGCGATGCCGTGCGACACGAGCATCCACGGCAGCAGGATCACGGCGTACGGTGTGATGAACACTGCCGCCGCGAAACAGCCGACGGCGAATCGCTCCGATTCCAGCTGCAACGCGCCAAGGCCCGCCATCAAGACGATACCCAATAAGAGGTTGGACTGGCCCAGCACCAATTCGTGCGCGTAGAACTTCGCCAGCAGGACGAGTGTCACCACGATGAGGGAGCGCTCGGACCATCGTCGTTCGGGCAACGCCACCACCGACCAGCGGAGCAACAGGATGAGGCACGCGCAGGAGAGCGCGTACCAGGTGATGCGCGACGAATCATGCCCAAGGATGGCCATGGGTGCCATGGCCACCGCAAACGCCGGCAGGTACTTGAACGTGTAGTGTCCGTCCGTCACCTGATACAGGGGCTCGGCGGCTAACGCGCGGCGACCCGCCGTACGGTAGACCTCGAATTCCACCATCTCACGGCTGATGCGCGTGTTGTAGGCGGTCAGGGCCAGCGCGATCAACAGCACCGGCAGCAGCAGGGGGCGCAGGGCTGCGAATAGGCCGTGGCCGCTGCCGGAATTGAGCATCTGCGTCATGGTACCCTTGAAACTCTGCGGCTACACGGCGGCTCACTTGAGTTGGCGTCGTACGATGCGGCATGGGCGAGGGAGCCGCGTGCGGGACGACGCCAAGTCAAGTGAGCGCCGGGATTATAGACACCGCCGGCCGCGCGATGGCTGTGGTTACAATGCCTCGTGTTCAAACTGATGTCGTTTGTTCCTGGCGTCGTCTCTGCGGCGGCACTTGCCGCGGCGGGTCTCACCCTGATGGCACAGTCGCCGCAGCGCCCCGTCGCCACCGGCCGAATCACCATTGACGTGAACACGCCCGGCGCGGCGATTCCACCGCGGCTCTACGGTATCTTCTACGAGGAAATTAACCACGCCGGCGACGGTGGCCTCTACGCGGAACTGGTACGCAACCGCGGGTTTGAGGACGCGAACCTGCCGCCCGCCTGCGTTCGCGAGGGCAGTTTTATCGTGCCACCGCGCACCGCGCACTTTGATACAGGCCAGCCGAGCAACTGGCGACTGCGCTGGGATGAAACCAATCCCCATCCCGCGTGGACGATTGAGCCGGCCACCGGCGCCACCGCTACCGCCGTCGCCACCATAGGGCTCTCGGTGGAACGGCCGCTCAACGACGCCACATCGCATTCGCTTCAGGTGGATGCCACCGCAGCCGGCGCGCGTCTCGTCAACGCGGGTCACTGGGGGATGAGATTCGTGCAGGGCGACGGGTATCGCCTTACCTTCTTCGCGCGCGCCGAACGGGCGATGACTGTGACGGCAGTGTTGCAGTCGGCCGACGGCCGAACGCTGGCGCAGCGGCCGGTCACCATTCCTGCAGGCAACTGGCAGAAGCACGAGGTGCGCCTCACCGCCGAGGGCAGCGAGGCCTCGGGCCGCCTTGCGCTGCGATTCGACACGCCGGGGCGCGTGTGGCTCGACATGGTGTCGCTGTTCCCCGAAAAGACGTTCAAGGGACGCCCCAACGGCGCACGCCCCGACCTCGCGCAAGTCATCGCGGACATGAAACCCGGTTTCATCCGCGGTCCAGGCGGCTGCTTCGCCGAAGGCATCACGGTAGAGAGCCGGCCGCAGTGGAAGCGGTCGCTCGGTCCCATCGAGGAGCGCCCGGGCACGTACAGCCCGTGGGGCTACTGGAGCACCGATGGCTTCGGCTACCACGAATTCCTGCAGTTCGCCGAGGATGTCGGCGCCGATGCGCTGTGGGTGGTCAACGTCGGGGTCTCCTGTTCCTTCCGCAGCGGTACATTTCTGGACGACGCGGAGGTGCCGGCGCTGATAGAAGACACGCTGGATGCGATCGAGTACGCCATCGGACCGGTCACGAGCACCTGGGGCGCGATGCGCGCGAAACACGGTCACCCGGCGCCGTTCCCGCTCAAGTACATCGAAATTGGCAACGAACAGCAGGGCGCGCGCTACGGGCAGCGCGTGGCGAAGTTCTACAAGGCCATCAAAGCGCGGTATCCGCAGATGCCTGTGGTGCTCAGCTCATGGATCGCCGGCCTGGACCGCCGGGCGATCGACGCCGTCGGACCCATCGACATCATCGACGAACATGCCTACAAGCCCGTGAACTGGGCGATCGAAAATTTCGACAGCTTCGCCAGCTACAAGCGCGAGGGCTGGGACCTGTACATCGGCGAGTTCGCGACCAACGCCGGCGTCGGGCGCGGCAACTGGATTGCGGCCATTAACGACGCGGCCTACATGATGAGCGTCGAGAAAAACACCGATCTGGTCAAGATGGCTAGCTACGCGCCGCTGCTTGAGAACGTCAACCACCGCGACTGGGAAGTGAACATGATTCACTTCGACAGCAGCCGGGTGTTTGCGCGTGCGACCTATTTCGTACAGAAGCTGTTCGCCGAAAATCTGCCATCGGTCTCGCTGCCGGCCACGGTGGCGTACGCGCCGGTGGGCGACAAAGCCATCGACGGCCCTGTCGGCCTCGGCACCTGGAACACTGCGGCCGAGTTCCGGGATGTCCGCATCGAACGCGATGGCAAAGTGGTCTACCAGTCGGATTTTGCCGGCGCGCCTCTGCCGTGGTCGCCAATCACAGGCCGGGGCCAGGGTTCGCGCGGCACGTGGCAGGTCACCGGTGACGCGTATCGCCAGAGCGCCGACGCCGTCGCGTTTTCGTACCTCGCAGGTTCGAGTGCCGCGAACACGACGATCTCGCTCAAGGCGCGAAAGATCTCGGGCGCGGAAGGGTTCCTCGTCATGGGTGGCGAGATCGATGGCCGTCGCGTGCAATGGAATGTCGCCGGCTGGGGGAATACGCAGTCTGCGATTCAGGCCAGCGACGCGATTGTGGGCCGAGCCGTCAGGCATCGCATTGAGACGGGTCGTTGGTACGACCTGCGCCTCGAGGTGCGGGGCCGGTCGGTGCGTGGCTATGTGGACAATGTGCTGATCAACGAGGCGACGTATCCGCGCATCGACACCGTACTGGCCATCGCGGGGCGCGACGACCGCACCGGCGAGGTCATCGTGAAGGCCATCAACACCGGGCCGGACGCGGCCGCGATGACGTTTGATTTCGGCGCTGCGCGAATCGCGGCCACGGGGACGATGACCACGATCATGTCGGCGAATCCGACAGACGAGAATTCGTTTGAGGACCCGCGCAAGATCGTGCCGGTCACCACGACCCTGACCGGGCTTGGCGCCGCCTTCACTCGAACGCTGTCACCGTACTCGCTGTCGATTCTGCGCGTCAGGCGGCGCTGAGGCCGCCGCGTCGCGCGTCCTGCAGGTGACTTACCAGCGGCGCTTCACCGGAGAATATCGTATAAATTGCATCAAGTAGTCACGAAGATGGTATTATTGTGCCTACAAAGGAGTGAGAGATATGACCCAGGTTGGCGTGCGAGTACTGAAGGCGCAGTTGAGTGAACACCTGCGGCGGGCCCAGGCGGGGGAGCGGATCCTGGTGACCGATCGCGGGATCGTGATTGCGAGTATCGGCCCGGCCGAAACTCGGAAAGAAGTGGAGTGGGCGGTCAGGTTGGTGGCCGCAGGAAAGGCCCGGTGGAACGGCGGCAAGCCGGTGGGGCTGCATCCGCGCATCCCGCACCGCGGCGGCGCACTCACGTCGGCGATGATCATTGAGGACCGTCGTTGACGGTGTATTGCGACTCAAGCGTGCTCGCGAAGCTCTACCTCGACGAGCCAGATTCTGAGGAAATTGAAGCCAGAGCCCGGGCTGCCACCCTCATCGCCACTTCCTCGATCGCGTACGCGGAAGTGTGCGCGGCGTTTGCAAGGTGCCGGCGTGATGGCAGGCTTTCGGATGTGGAGTACCGGCGTGTGTTGCGGCAGTTCGACGCCGACTGGAACGCATTTCTGACGGTCGACGTGAGCGACGCGATCGTGCGGTCGGCCGGCGCCCTGGCTGGGCAACATGTGCTGCGCGGCGCCGACGCCATCCAGTTGGCGTCGTTCGAGCAGCTGCTGGCGAGCGCGGAAGGCGACGACATCGAGTTCCTCTGCGCCGACGACCTTCTGTACGAAGCGTCCAGGAACCTCGGATAGTCGAGGCGTCAGCGCGCTGATGGAGTGGCCAGGCAGCGCATCGCGCCGATGCCGGACACGCCGTCGTTCGCATCGAGATCGCGGGCCGCTTCGGCCGGTCGATCGGTCGCGATCAACTGCAAACCTGTCTTCGCGAACTCGCCATACCGTTCGCGCCCGTCACGCGCAAACCGCCCATCCCACGATGAAGTGGGGGAGCCGAGTGTGCCGAACATGGCCTCGATGCCCCTGGCGGCAAGCGCGCGGTTGAGTGAGGGGTTGAGAGTCTCGGTGCCGGTCCACGCCAGCACCCGCGTGAGATCAATGCCGCGGCGTTCAAGGAGGTTGATGTCGCGCGGCTCGTCCATGGAGACCGACAGCATCATCTGCGGCGCCAGTTTGTGCACCCGCACGGCCGCGTCGTCGCTATAGGTGATGAAGACCACGCGTGTGAGGGCGCCGGCAGATCGCACTTCGGCGAGGACATCTTCGTAGGGCACGCCGCGTTTGACGTCGAGTTCGAGGATCGCGCGTCCTTGCGCCCAGTCGAGCGCCTGGCGCAGGGCTGGTGGCCGGGCATCCAGCACGGTGCCGGCATCGTCCTTCAAGCGCAGCTGTTGGATCTCCGCCAGGGTGCGGCTTCTCACGGGACCCGACCCTGTCGTCGTGCGGTCGAGCGTGTCGTCGTGCATCAACACCAGCGCGTTGTCGCGGGTGCGCGAGATGTCGATCTCGAGCAGCGCCGGCGCGAGCCGTGTCGTGTAGGCAAACGTTTCAATGGCGTTCTCCGCAAATCCGGGCCCGGGGCCACCGCGATGCGCGCCGACCACGGTGTAGCCGCTCTCGCGCAGGCAGTTGAAGAACGCGACCACGTCGGATGGGGCCATGGCCCACGCCGCCGCGTCGATCGCCGGCGAGGCCGCTGGGGTCGGCGCTGGTGCCAGCCCGGGGGCTTCGGCACAGGCGACCTGGGTCAGTAGCAGGAGGGCGAGCAATTGTCTGGTCATGGGGGTGATGCCGGGACTGTGACGTATTAATGGTAAATCACGGGACTCCACTAGCTAGAATGAATGCACCCAATGGCGACCCTGCCGCCCGGAACACGCGTCGGTCCGTACGAAGTGCGATCCGCCATCGGCGCGAGCGGCAGGGGCCAGGTGTTCCGCGCCTACGACACTTCGCTCCACCGGGAGGTGGCGCTCAAGATTCTGCCGCCCGACCTCGCCGGTGACGCGGAGTACAGAGCCCGGTTCTCGCGCGAGGCTCGTGTGCTCGCGACACTGAATCATCCGCACATCGCGCAGGTGTACGGGCTTGAGGAATCGGTGGCGGGGCCCGCGATCGCGATGGAACTCGTGCCCGGGGCGACCCTGCAGGATCGCCTGCGCAGCGGTGTGTCACGTGCGGAGGCACTGCGGCTGGCGCATCAAATCGCGACGGCGCTCGACGCCGCGCACGAGAAGGGCATCATCCATCGCGATCTGAAGCCCGCCAACATAATGGTGACGCCGGATGGCGCGGCC
Organism: Acidobacteriota bacterium; assembly: GCA_009694745.1. Classification (GTDB taxonomy): domain Bacteria; phylum Acidobacteriota; class Vicinamibacteria; order Vicinamibacterales; family SCN-69-37; genus SYFT01. Next base: position 1,506 of record SHUF01000028.1, on the reverse strand, counting down.
AAGGTTCTCGATTTCGGCATCGCCAAAACGTCGATCTCGCCTGAGTCGACGGCCGAGCACGACACGATGATCGCGATGACGGTCCAGGGCGCGGTCGTCGGTACGCCGGCCTACATGAGCCCGGAACAGGCGCGCGGGCAGGCGGTCGATCGCCGCACCGACATCTGGGCGTTCGGCTGCGTCCTCTACGAACTGCTCGCAGGCCGGGCTGCGTTCACGGGCGAATCCTCGTCTGATCTGTTTGCCGCCATCCTCGAACGCGATCCAGATTGGCGCGCGCTGCCGGCAGATACGCCCGCCGCCCTGCGCCGCCTGCTCCAGCGGTGTCTCCAGAAGGACCGCCGGCAGCGCCTCCGCGATATCGGCGATGCGTTGGATGACCTTGCCGCGCTGTGGGGTGCGCCAGAAGCCATCAGCCCGGCTGCGCGGCGCGCAATGAGCGGCGTCATGACGATGGCGCTCATCGCGGCGGCGCTCGCCACTGGATCGGTGGCCACGTGGTGACTGACGCGTGGCGGGTCGCAAGGATCGCCGGCGTTCTCACCCCGTCCCGTCCGATTCGCGCTGCCGCCGCCCAGTGGCGCGCGCTACGGGACAGGCATCGAATCGACGGGTGTCTCGGTGTCGCCCGATGGATCGACGGTCGCCTTCGTCGCGTTCCCGCCGGGATTGCCGTCGAAGGTCATGGTGCGGCCGCTCGGCGATGAGACGTCACGCGAGGTGCCCGGCACGGACTGGGCCACCTCAATGTTCTGGTCACCAGACGGCAGGACGCTCGGCTTCTTTGCGGGAGGGCAACTCAAGCGCGTGGAGCTGTCAGGCGGGGCGCCCGTGAAGGTGTGCAACGTGCCGATTACCATCGGCCTGTCGGGTAGTTGGGGGCTGCAGGGCGACATCCTGTTCCCGACAGTCCAAGGTGACCGCATTTCCCGCGTGCCGGCTGCCGGAGGCGTACCGGTTGACGTGAAGGTGGAGCCGGGCGAAGGCGGGCGTGTGCTGTGGCCCAGGCACCTGCCGGACGGCCGACGATTCATGTACACCCAGCTCACGCCGGACTCCCAGGGCCGGATCATGCTGGCCGAACCGGACGGCCGCAGCACACCACTCGTGACCGCGGCGTCTCAGGCGCAGTGGATCGATTCCGATTGGCTCGTCTTCGTGCGCGAGGGGACGCTCGTCGCTCAGAGGGTCGATCTCGCCGCTAGGCAGCCGGTCGGCGAGCCCGTTTCCATCATCGGACCGGTGGCCTATTCTGCCGCTGCGGGTTGGTCAAACGTGTCGGCTTCCCCGAATGGCACGACCGCGGTGCAGTGGCACATGGATGAAAGCCGAGTCGCCTGGTTCGACGGGAACGGGAAAGAAACGGCACAGATCGGCAATCCGAGTACATATTCCACGGTCCGCCTCGCACCCGATGGCGCCCACATGTCGTTCACGTCGGACGAGTCCGAGCGCCTCCAGGTGTACGTCGCCCCTTTCCCACCGACCGGCGCGAAGACCCAGGTC
>SHUF01000006.1 GCA_009694745.1 Acidobacteriota bacterium | reverse complement strand
CCAGGTGGGACAGGTGCCCGCACTGCTCGGCCTTCCGGCTGAGGCTGAGCAGGGTGTCGGGGGCACGGTCCCAGAGCAGTTGCTCGACCCGGGCCTGCCAGCCGCTCTGGCGGCGTTGCGCCGCGTCGATCATGGCCAGACAGGCCAGTCCTGCGGTCACTGGAGAGTCGGCCCGGACGTACGGGTAGCTGCCGCCGTATCGTTGTCCCGGGAGTGACGTCCATCCCACGTCGAACGTGGGCAGCGACTCCTGGCTGCCGCGCGCATCGTCGCCTGCGAGCGCGTTCTGGTACTGGAGCAGCCGATCCGTCGCGAGTTGGTAGAGCGCGTGCCGGTCCTCTTCGCGGGGCGTGAGTTCGTCGAAGAGATCCTGGCTGAGCGTGAACAACTCACAGTCCGTGTCGGCGATCGCGTCCGCCATCCGGGGCGAGCCGTACAGCAGTTCAATCTCGCCGATCAGATCCCCGTCGACCCGCAGGGCGAGCTGTCGCCGCGACTGGTGCACCGTTGTAATCAACCGCAGCCGCCCGCGCCGCACGATATAGCAGACGTCACTTGGCGCATTCTCGCTGTACAGGCGGTCGCCGCGCGCGATGCTCACGCGGCCGAGGCGATCAAACAGCAGTTCGGCCGCATCAGCATCCAGGTGTGCGAAGACGTTCAGCCGCCCGAGGAACTCGAAGTCCTGCTGCCGGGCCAGCCGCTGCCGGAGCAGGGTCCCCTCTGCGGCCGACAGCGTTGCCACCCACGCGTCGAAGTCCGTCCGCGCCAGGACGGCCAGCGTGAGCCCCGCGTCGGCCCGGATTGTTTCGGGCCAGGGCGCCGATTCAATCAAGGCGTGATGGCCGAACGTGTCGCCCTCGCTGTAAAGACGAGGCGCGCTTGCGGGGCCCTGTCCCGCGACGGTCGTTCTGGCCTTGCCTGCCAGCACGACGTACCAGGCGTTCCCCGCCTCTCCGGCGCGGACCACCGTGTCGCCCGATCCGAGCGTGCGAAGGGCACACAACCCGGCGAGGCGGTCGCGGGGTTCAGCCGCCAGGTGACGGAAGGCGTAGAGCTTCGCCAGGGCCTCACCGACATCGGCGGCGGTGACACCATGCGGACGCTCGGACGGGGGACGCGGAGCCGTCAGGGAGATGGCGGGATGTTACCGGCCGGGTCAGCGTTCTGTAAAGCGTTTCGTCAGGACGTCGCAGCTATCGTTGGCGTTCGAATGTCCGAACCAGGTCGCGCACGGTCCCGCCGTCGCGCTGGTGACAGCTGATGCACGCGCTTCCCCGGCGATCGACCGAAAACACGGTTGTTCCGGAAGGTGTGTACTCGGCCCACAACCATCCGTTTCCGGCCCGTGCGTTGTCGCGGTCCTTGACCATCACGACGTACAGGGTTGGTGCCCCGGTCGCTGACGGCCGCACTTCCTTGAACACGATGGCGCCATTCGGGAAACTGCCGCCTTGCGGGAATCGCCCATTTTGCAGCGCGCCGGCGGCGGTCGCGTTGAGCAACACCCGCACCACCGGCGCATGCGCCTCCGACCCGTTCGCCTGACTGTCACGCTGCCAGCCGCGTGACGACGGCGTGCGCGGCGGGGGTGGACAGCCACAATCACTGAGCCTTCCAGGTGCATCGGACGTGGCTCGCGGAGGTGGCATACTGGGCACGCCTGTTCCCCCCGTACAGACTCTTCGCCCCCTCGGGTCGTCAGAATGGGCAAGTGCGGCACGATGACGTCAGATGAAGAATTGGTCGCACGGGCGACAGCCGGAGACCAGGACGCATTCGCCCAGCTGGTCACGCGCTGGGAACGGCCGATCTATGCGCTGGCCTACCGCACCCTCCGGCGGGAAGAAGAGGCGCGGGATGTGGTGCAGGACGCGTTCCTGCGGGCCTATCGCGGGCTGAAGGAGTTCAAGGGCGAGGCCAAGTTCTCGTCGTGGCTGTATCGAATCACCCTCAATCTCTGCCGCGACTGGATGCGCAAGGAACGGCGGGCGCCCGTCGCGCAGGTCCCGGAGGGGGTTGACCCCCTTGACCTGGCCGACCAGCAGGCCGCGCCGGCCGAGTCGGTGGAGGATTTGGTGGCCCGCCGTGAGATGTCGGCGGCGGTGCAATTGGCGATGGCCGACCTGCCTGAAGAGCAGCGCACGGCCATCATGCTGAAGGAGTATCACGGCCTGACGTTTCAGGAGATTGCCGAGATGCTCGATTGTCCCCTGAGCACCGTCAAGACTCGCCTGTATCAGGGGTTGTCTGTGTTGCGGCGGCGGTTGGAGCGGCAACAAGCCGAGGCCACCCGGATGCGGCGCGCGATATGGGAACGAACACTGTTGTGAAGTTGAGGAATAGATCTATGTGTGATCAGCGTGAACGTGTGTTGGATTACCTCTACGACGAGGCGACCGACGCGAGTCGCCGCGACATGGAACAACATTTGGAATCCTGCGACGACTGCGGCGACGAGCTGCGCGCGTTGCGCAGCGTTCGAACCGACCTGCTTGCGTGGGGGGTGCCGAACCCTCCGTCAGTGTGGACGCCGTTTGCTCCGGTCCCGGCGGTGCCGTGGTTCCGGCAGGTGCCGGCGTGGGCTATGGCGGCGGCGGCGAGTGTGATGTTCGTGATGGGTGCCGGCGGCGGGTTTGCGGCGTACGCGTTGGGCGCACGCGGCGCGCTCCAGGCGTCGGCTGGGACGCCTCCCGCGGTGGTGGCCCTGGCGCCCGGGCTTGATGCCGAGGCCGTGGGCGCGCTGGTGCGGCGCGAACTGGCGAGTGCCCAGGTGAATTCTGAGCCACCGGTCGCCGTGGTACCCGCGTCGGTCTCGGCGACTCGTCTGGACCCGGCCGCCGAGAAGCGGCTGTTGGCCCGCGCCACAGAATTGGTGGGCGCGAGCGAAGAGCGGCAGGTGAGCTGGGTGCGGGCGTATCTCTACGAAGTGGGGCGGGACGCAGAACGGCAACGGCGCGCAGACGGCCAGACGCTGACCGTGCTGAAGGCCCAGGTCGACCAGCTGCAGGCCGTCTTGAGCCAGTTGGTGCAACAGCAGATGAAGGTGCAGTGATGAATCGAGTGCATTCGCTCGTGATCGCGGTGGTGTTGGCCTCAGGTCAGGTGGCTGCGGGGCAGGTGCGGCCTGTCCCCAACGTGTCGCCCGAGGTGCAGCTGCAGCAGCGCCGATTCCAGTTCCAGTTGATGGAGACCGTGCTTGAAAACGCCGTGCGCCAGGGCGCCCAGGAAGTGGCGCAGGAAGTGGCCACGCGTGCGCAGGGCGTGATGCCCATCGGCATGCTCTTTTTTGGCCGTGGAAAGGCGCGCGGATTTCCCCTGGAGCAGTACGGCGTCGTGTTCGACGTGGAGATCCCCGAGATTCGAGAGAGCGCGGTGCTGTTGAACCAGTTTCCCAGGCCGACCGGGACACCACAGGCCTCGAACCAGCCGGTGCGGAACACCGGAGCCGGCACGACGCGCGCGACTGGAGTGGTGGTGGATGACCCGATGGTGCGGTCCTCAGTCGTCGTCGATCCCTTCCTGGCTGATCCGAACCAGTTCTATCGCGACGTCATCAAGAGCAAACTGATTGACGCCATTCTTGACTATTCGAAGTCACTGGAAATCCCCGAGAATGAGTCGCTCTCGGTGGTGGCACGAGGCGAAGAAGATCCGATTCCGACCAGTCTGTACGACGCCTCCCGCGCGCTGATCCTGAAAATCAAAGGTTCCGACCTGGCGTTGTTCTACAGCGGAAAAATCACGCGCGAGGAGGCCCGGAAGCGGGTCGTTGAAACGCAATTTTGATCTACAATCGGCGGGCGATGACCCACCGACTACTGCTCGTGCGCGCGACCCTGTGTGCGGCGCTTGTTGCTACGTCCAGTTGCAGCGAGGTCGATCTGAAAACCGCTGTCCAGATCGCGGACGTGTCGTCCGGCTACTATGACGCCGGCCTGACGCCTGAAGGGCTCAACAAGCTTGTTCCCAGCCTGACGTTCACGGTCCGCAACGGCGCAGACACGCCCCTGTCGTCTGTGGACATGGTGGCCTTGTTCTGGCAGGCCGGCAAAGACGCCGAAATGGACGAAATGGTCGTCAAGGTCATTGGCGGCGACGCGCTGGCGCCCGGCGCCAGTTCCGAACCCGTGGTGCTGCGCGCCAGCGTCGGCTACACCACTGCCGGGGCGCGGGCCGAGCTGTTTGGTCACGGGGCCTTTCTCGACATCGTGGCGAAACTCTTCGTCAAGCGGGGCGGCCGGATCATGCCGGCCGGCGAATACAAGATCGATCGAAAGCTCCTGTTGAGCGCGTCCACAAAGTGACGCCTCCGTCGCTCGAACGCCGCCTCGGGCCGCTCGACGCGGCGGCCATCATCCTGTCGAACGTCATCGGCGGCGGCATCTTCTACGTGCCGGTCATCGTCGCGGCGCTTGTGCCCGTCGCCGCCGGCATGCTCGGTGTGTGGGTGCTCGGCGGGGTCCTCGCATTTGCCGGCGCCATGGCCTACGCCGAATTGGCGGCGCTCCGCCCCAGATCGGGTGGCGAATATGTCTACCTTCGCGAGGCGTTCGGGCCCCTCGCCGCGTTTCTCACCGGGTGGACGTCGTTTGTGGCCGGGTTCTCTGGTGCCATCGCGGCCTCCGCACTGTTTCTGGCCGATGCCATTGGCCGGTTCGTGCCTGCGGCGGCCGACCGCACACCGATCCTGCAATTGCCCTTGCCGTTCGTTCCCCTGGTGGTCACAAGACAGACGCTCGTCGCGCTCGCCGCCATCGCGCTCTTGTCGTTCATTCATATGCGCGGCCTCGGGCCGGGCCGGCTGGTCCACAATGTTCTTGCCGGCCTCAAGGTCTCGGGCATCCTGATCTTCCTGGCTCTGGGGTTGGCCCTGGGCTCGGGCTCGTGGGGCAACGTGACCTCGAGCCACGCAGTTGCGGCGCCCGCCACAGACTGGCTGCTGGCGTTGATCCCGGTGATGTTCAGTTACTCGGGGTGGAATGCCGCGGCGTACGTCGCCGAAGAAATTCGTGACCCGGGGCGCAACGTGCCAATTGCGCTCGGACTCGGCACCGCGGCGGTGGTGGCGATCTATGTGGCGCTGAATGTGCTCTATCTCTATGCGATGCCGCTGGCCGATCTCGCGGTGGTCGCCGACGGCCGGCTCACCGACACGGTTGCTGAGCGGCTCTTTGGTTTCGTCGCCGGCAACGTCATCGCCATCTTCACCATCGTGAGCGTGGCCGCGAGCATCAGCGCGATGGTGCTGGCTGGTCCGCGCGTGTACTTCGCGATGGCGCGCGACGGCGCCTTCCTGCCATCCGTCGCGCAGGTCCATCCCAAGTACCGCACACCGGCTCGGGCCATCTGGGCCCAGGCCGCGTGGAGCGCCGTGCTCGTGCTCTCATCGACCCTGTCGGGATTGGTGAACTACACCGGCTTCGCCATCGTGCTGTTCTCGGGCATCGCCGTCGCGGCGCTGTTTGTGCTGCGCAGGCGCGAGCCTGACGCTGCTCGCCCATTCCGTGCCTGGGGGTATCCGTTCGCGCCTGGACTGTTTGTCGCCGCCTCAGCGGCCATGATCCTGCACCGCCTCTGGACCGAACCCAGCCAGACGCTCTACGGCCTCATCATCATGGGTGCGGGAGTGCCGCTATACCTCGCCTTTGCGCGCAAGGTGAATCGGTAACCCGATCGCGGCAAGTGTTGCCAGCGCAAGCGAGCCGTCCGTAGCAGCGAAGAGCAGGTAGGACGAAGGCGCATCGCCGGCGATGTAGTAGCCGATGAAGACCGCCGCGCCCGCAGTCTTGAGGAGCACTCCAAAAATCCACATATACGCGCGGTGGCGAGCCGGGTCTCGCATGGGCTGCAGATAGCCCAGCCCAACGCACACAAGAAACACACCCAGAAGTGTGACGAAGGTGCGCGGTTCGGGAACCACCACGCCGAAGAGGGATGCGAAGCGGTCGGTCGCCGCGAGAAGCGCCAGTCCGATTGCGAGATCGTAGACCAGCGAAATGCCCGCGACGACCGACAGCGCGCGTCCGGCGTGCACGCCTACTTGACGGCCTTCTTCAACGACCCTCGCACCGTGGTGGTTTTGCCTTCAACAATGGAAAGCACCGGCACAAACGTCTCGTACCCGTCGGCCTTGATTTCCACCAGGTGCGTCCCAAGCGTGAGTTTCAGGTGTCCGCCCAGGCCGTCAAAATCGTCCAAGACGCCGACGAGTGTGCCGTCCACGAAGACCTTCGCGTGAGCCGGAGACACTCGGAGTCGGACCGAACCCGTTGGCTCCGAAGAAGATTCGTCGTTTGAACGGCCGCCACCGCCGCCAGCGCCGAGCGCGTACGAATCACACGGCCAGTATCCGCCGCCGTAGCAGTACGGGTCGTAGGGGCTGTACCAGGAGCCGTATCGCCACAACGAATAACGGGAACTCCCGTAGCGCCACGGGTCATACGACACGTATCCGAAGCCACCGTTGTACCAGGGGTACCAGCGGCCCCACGGGCTGAACGGGTTGTAGCCGGAGTAGTAGTTGTAGTCAACGGCGCCGCCGCCGTATTGGCGCGCAGGCCGGTCTGCGGCGGTGCCGACCATCTGCTGCGACCCGCGCGAACGCGAACCTGACGTTCGACTGGACGCCGATCCGGTGGCTCCGCCGCGGCTCACGGACGAACTTGTGGACCCTGACGATCCTGACGACACACGAGACGACGCCGAACCCGAGCTGCCTGACGGCGAGCTGCCCGATCCGCCGCCGCTCCGCGACGACGCCGACCCGGACGACGTCCCCGAGGAAGTGGGTGTGCGCGACCCGGCCTCAGTCTGCGCGCGCGGCGGCTCCACCTCACGGGCCGGCATCGAAACTTCGCGCATTGGCAACGCGGGTGGAGCTTCAGATCCTGTCGAACCCGAGGATCCCGACGAACCCGATCCAGGGGCCGGACGGGGGATGGCCTGAGCCACGGCGACGGCCGGCGCGGCCAGTGCCAGTGCCAGAGCGGCGGCGACCAACAAGCGAGGACTTCTGTCCATGTCCATGCACTCCTTCAACCGAGATGACCCGACAGCGCGGTTTCAGTCCGTGACTCTGCAACAATACTGCCATCAAACCCAGCCCGAATACTGTGACAAAGTGGGTGGTGGATGGGGCGAGTGTCCTCATCACTGGCCGGCCTTGCCCTCTGCGGCGGACGGCCTTACGATGCCAGTTCCGGCCTGTTTTCCTATGCCTGAGACCCACGCCACCACAGTGCTCGCCGTCCGACACCACGGAAAAGTCGTGATGGCGTCCGACGGCCAGGTCACGTTGGGCCAAACCGTCGTTAAACATCGCGCCCGGAAGGTCCGCCGGTTGTACGAAAACCGGGTCCTGGCCGGGTTCGCCGGCACGGCGTCGGATGGGTTCGCGTTGTTCTCGCGCTTTGAGAGCAAGCTCGAGGCCCACCGCGGCAACCTTGAGCGCGCGTCGGTCGAACTGGCCCGCGAATGGCGCACGGATCGTGCCATGCGTCGCCTCGAGGCGATGCTGCTCGTGGCCGACCCTGCCGCGATGTACCTCCTGTCGGGCACCGGTGATCTCATCGAACCCGACGACGGCATCATGGGCATTGGGTCGGGTGGCGCGTTTGCCATGGCCGCCGCGCGGGCGCTGGTCGCGCACACGCCGCTGCCGCCGCGGGCAATTGTCGAACACGCCATGGCAATCGCGGCCGACCTCTGCATCTACACCAATACGTCGCTGACGCTGGAAGAACTCTGAATGCCCACTGTCGCCTTACCTGCACCCGTGCTGGCCGGCGGTGCCATGACACCGCGTGAGATCGTCGCCGAACTCGACAAGTACGTTGTCGGGCAGGCCAAGGCGAAACGCGCGGTGGCCATCGCCCTGCGCAACCGTCACCGGCGCCAACGTCTTCCCGCCGAAATGGCCGAGGACGTCGCGCCGAAAAACATCCTGATGATCGGGCCCACCGGCGTCGGCAAAACAGAGATTGCACGGCGGTTGGCCAAGCTGGCGCACTCGCCGTTTTTGAAGATCGAGGCCTCGAAGTTTACCGAGGTCGGCTACGTGGGACGCGACGTGGAGTCGATGATCCGCGACCTAGTGGAGATCGGCGTCAAGCTGGTGCGCGAGGAACGCGAGGCGGAGGTGCGCAGCCGCGCGGCGCAGGCGGCCGAAGAGCGCGTGCTGGACCTGCTCCTGCCGCCGTCGCCAACGGGCCCCGGATTCGGCGCCGGGTCGCATGAAGAACAACTGGCGCGCGACCAGGTGGTGTCCACGCGCGAAAAGCTGCGCGAGCAACTGCGCGCGGGCAAACTTGACGGCAAGATGGTCGAGGTCGATGTCGCGCAACGCGCCGCAATGCCGTCGTTCGAAGTGGTCTCGGGATCATCCGTTGAGGAGATTGGCGTCAACCTGCGCGACATGATGCCGGGGCTGTTTCAGGGCAAGACCCGCCGACGCCTGCTGCCGGTGTCCGAAGCGCGCGAGCATCTGGTGCAGGAAGAGACCCAGAAGCTGATTGACATGGATGGTGTTGCGCGCGCGGCCATCGAGCGCGTGGAAAACTCGGGCATCATCTTCCTGGATGAGATCGACAAGATCGCCGGCAAGGACGGCGGTCATGGTCCGGACATCAGCCGCGAAGGCGTGCAACGCGATATCTTGCCGATTGTCGAGGGCACCACAGTCAGCACGAAACACGGCATGGTCAAGACCGATCACATCCTGTTCATCGCCGCCGGCGCGTTTCACGTGTCCAAGCCGTCCGACCTGATTCCCGAACTGCAGGGCCGGTTCCCCATTCGCGTGGAGCTTGAGGCACTGGGCCGCGACGAGTTTATCCGCATCCTGACCGAGCCGCGTAACGCGCTCATCAAGCAATACATCGCGCTGATGTTGACCGAGGGGCTTCGGCTGGAGTTCACCCCCGAGGCCATCGCGCGCGTGGCCGAACTGGCCACCCTTGTGAATGACCGCACGGAGAATATTGGCGCGCGCCGCCTGCACACCGTGCTCGAACGATTGCTCGACGATGTGTCATTTCATGCGCCCGAATTGGACGGCCAATCGATTACGATCGATCCGGCCTATGTGGACCGCATGCTTGCCGATATAGCGAAGAGCGACGACCTGTCGCGGTACATCCTGTGACCGTGCGCGCGGGCATCATCGCCGGACTGGGGTTCGTCGCGGTCATCGCGGCCGGGTGCGGGTCGAAAGGTCCACCGTTGGCGCCGCCGCGGCCTGTCCCGGAGGCGCCGACCGGTCTCACTGTCCGTCGCGCCGGCGATCGGGTCACCTTGAACCTGAAAGTTCCTGGTGCCAGCGCCGACCCCAGCACCGAGGTGGTGATCGCTGCGGTCAAGATTTACGCCCGCACATTACCCCTGGGTTCTGAGAATCCGACCGTCGCCCAGCTCATGCGCGAGGAGAACCTCGTCGGAACGATTGAGGTCCGCCCTGATCCCGTGACGCCGGAGGCAGGGGCTCCGCCGCCGGCGACGTCCGTGGCACCGGCCGCGCCTGCGGGTCCACCCGACGTGCGCCCCGCCCGCGGTGAAGACGCGGTGTGGACCGAGACGATTCCTACTATTGCACCGCGCCCGTTGGAGTTGAATCGTCAGCAGCAGACGAGTGTCGCGCGCCGGCGGCCTGTGTGGATCCCCCTGCGGCCCACCGGACTGGCGGTGCCGATCAGTCGCGAGTCAATGGCCAGCGACCGCGGATTGCCGACCCGGTACTATATCGCCGTTGGCGTGTCCGATCGTGGCCGCCCGGGCCCGGCCTCGGCCATTGCGGCGGTGTCCTTCGGTTCTGCGCCTGCAACGCCAGTCCTGAATCCCCTCACGTTTGACGAGACCGAACTGACGGTGACCTGGACGACCGCCATCCCCGGCGCCCCTGTGACCATCGTCGAAACGACACGTGAGGGCGTGGAACAGCCTGCGCCGGTGCAGGCGTTGCCGTTGACGCGCGGGTCCTGGGCCACGTCGTTTGAATTCGGCAAGGAGCGCTGTTTTATGGCGCGTGGTGTTGTTCGCCGCGGAGCCGCGTCCACTGAAAGTGAGACCGCCGGACCGGTCTGTGTCACTCCGGTGGATAAGTTCCCGCCGGCTGCGCCTGCGGGGCTCGTGGCGGTCTTCGATCCTGACGGCGTGACGCTGCTGTGGGATCAGGTGTCTGCGACTGATCTCGCCGGGTATCTGGTGTTGCGCCAGGAGGGAGCCAGTGAGACAGTGCAGCAGCTGACGCCCAAGCCCATCACGTCGCTGCAGTTCGTGGATACCATTGTGCGTGCCGGCGTCCGCTACGTGTACTTTGTGGTGGCGGTGGACGCGTCCGGAAACCAGAGCCCACGATCCAATCCCGCCAATCGCTGACGCACCGAGACCCAAGGAGAGAGATGATTCGACTGTATCGCATCGAGCATGACGGCGGCCCAAGGTACGCGGCCGAAAGTGAAGGCATCTGGCGTCTGGTCGAGGGCGACATTTTCGGCGCCTGGAGTGAAGGCCACGAGATTTCGTCAGAGGGGGTACGCCTCCTCGCGCCCGTCCAGCCATCAAAAATTGTTTGTGTGGGCCTGAACTACAGGGATCATGCCGCCGAGCAAAACAAGGCACTGCCGGCAGAGCCGCTGCTGTTCATCAAGCCCTCCACCGCGGTGGTCGGGCCAGACGATGTGATTCAGGCGCCGGCGTGGGCGGGACGAATCGATCACGAGGCCGAACTTGGCATCGTGATCGGCAAACGGGCCCACCGAGTGCCTCTGCATCAGACCCAGGACTATGTGCTCGGCCTGATCGCGGTGAATGACGTCACCGCCCGGGATCTGCAGAACAAGGACGGCCAGTACACCCGCTGCAAGGGGTTCGACACGTTTGCACCCATCGGGCCCTGTGTGGCGATGGGGCTCGACGGACGCGACTTGAGTGTGCGCGCCTACGTCAACGGACAGTTGCGGCAGGATTCGCGCACGCGCGAGCTGATCTTTACCATCCCGGAGCTCATCACGTTCATCACGTCGGTGATGACGCTGCTGCCCGGCGATATTATTTCGACCGGCACGCCTTCAGGGATTGGCCCGATCGTGCCTGGCGACTCGGTCACCGTGCACGTCGAAGGCGTGGGCGCGCTGACCAACAAGGTGGTGGCGCAGTGAAAATTTTTCTCGATACCGGGAACCTGAAGGAGATCGAAGCGCTGGTGCCCCTAGGCATCGTGGATGGCGTCACGACCAACCCGTCGTTGATGGCAAAGGAGGGCGGTGACCCGCGCGCGATTATCAAAAGCATCTGCGAGCTGGTCCAGGGCCCGGTCAGCGCCGAAGTGGTGGCCACCGAGTGGCAGGCGATGGTCGCGGAAGGGCGCGAACTGGCTGCGATCGACTCGCACGTGGTGGTCAAGGTGCCGTTCACGCGCGACGGTGTTCGCGCGTGCAAGGTGCTCTCGGGCGACGAAATTCGCGTCAACGTCACGCTGATTTTTTCAGCGACGCAGGCGCTCATCGCCGCAAAGGTCGGCGCGGCGTACGTGAGTCCGTTCATCGGACGCCTCGACGACATCGCCTCCGATGGCATGGGCCTGGTGCGCCAGATCGTGGACATCTTCGACGCCCACCAGTTCATGACCGAAGTGCTCGTCGCCAGCGTGCGTGGGCCGATGCACATCGTGGAAGCGGCCCGGATGGGCGCCGACGTGTGTACCTGTCCCGTCTCGGTGGTTGAGGCGTGCTTCAAACATCCGCTGACCGACATCGGCCTTGAGAAGTTCCTGAAGGATTGGGAGAAGGCCCAGGCCGCACGCCCGTGATGACACCACAGGAACACCTCGCGGAGTTGGAACGCCGCGCGGAACTGGGCGGCGGCGAAGAGCGTCTGCGTCGGCAGCGCGAAGGCGGCAAGCTGACCGCGCGGGAACGGGTGGACCTGCTCTTTGATTCGGGTACGTTTGAAGAGCTCGACAAACTCGTGACGCACCGGTGTCGTGACTTCGGCATGGAGAAGGAACTAGTGCCTGGTGACGGCGTGGTTGCCGGACACGGCCGCGTCGACGGCAGGCCGGTGTATGCGTTTGCCCAGGACTTCACGGTGTTCGGCGGGTCGCTCTCGGAAACCAATGCCGCAAAGATCGTCAAGGTGATGGACCTGGCGATGAAAATGGGTGCGCCGGTCGTGGGCCTCAACGACTCGGGTGGCGCGCGGATCCAGGAAGGCGTGGTGTCGCTCGCCGGCTATGCCGACATTTTTCTGCGCAATACCTTGGCGTCTGGCGTGGTGCCACAGATCTCGGCGATCATGGGCCCCTGCGCCGGCGGAGCCGTGTATTCCCCGGCCATCACCGACTTCAACATCATGGTGGAAGGCACGAGCTACATGTTCGTGACCGGTCCCGATGTGATCAAAACGGTGACGCATGAGGATGTGACCAAGGAGGCGCTGGGCGGTGCGATGGCGCACAACGCCACGAGCGGGGTCGCGCATTTCGCCGTGCCATCAGACCGCGAGTGCATCCTGCTCATTCGCGAGCTACTGAGATACCTGCCGTCCAACAATCTGGATGGCGCGCCCCGCGTGGCCACGACGGATCCGGTAGACCGCGAGGATGCGGCGCTCGATGCGCTGGTGCCCGAGCAACCGAACCAGCCCTACGACATGCACGACCTGATCCACGCGGTCGTGGACGATGGCCGGTTTCTTGAGGTGCACCAGTACTTCGCGCAGAACATCATCTGCGGGTTTGCGCGCCTCGGTAGTCGCTCGGTCGGCATCGTGGCCAACCAGCCGAAGGTGCTGGCCGGGTGTCTGGATATTGATGCGTCGGTGAAGGCCGCGCGTTTTGTGCGGTTCTGCGACGCGTTCAACATTCCGATCATCACGTTTGAGGACGTGCCGGGGTTTCTCCCGGGTGTTCGCCAGGAACACGGCGGGATTATTCGCGCAGGCGCCAAACTGTTGTATGCGTATGCCGAAGCGACCGTGCCGAAAATTACCGTGATCACGAGGAAAGCCTACGGCGGCGCGTATTGCGTGATGGCGAGCAAACACATTCGGACGGATTTCAACTTCGCGTACCCAATGGCCGAGATCGCGGTGATGGGACCCGAAGGTGCCGTGAACATTCTCTATCGACGCGAACTGCAGCAGGCCGAGGACCCGGCGGCCAAGCGCGCGGAGTTGACGCAGGAGTTTCGCGAGAAACTGGCCAATCCGTTTGTGGCGGCCTCGCGCGGCTACGTCGATGAGGTCATCGCGCCCCGCATGACACGCGCCAAGTTGATTGCTGCGTTGGCCAGTTGTGATAACAAACGCGACAAGAACCCGCCCAAGAAGCACGGCAATATTCCTCTGTGATGCCCCGCCGGAAAGTGCTCATCGCCAATCGCGGTGAAATTGCCGTTCGCGTCATGCGTGCCTGCCGGGAACTCGGCTTGGGCACGGTGGCCGTATATTCGGAAGCCGACCGCACGGCCCTGCATGTGCGGACGGCCGACGAGGCCTACCTGATTGGTCCAGGACCGGCCTCCGAGAGTTACCTGCGGATCGACCGTCTCATTGACGTGGCGCTGCGCAGCGGCGCCTCGCTGGTCCATCCCGGGTACGGATTCCTCGCCGAGAACGAAGATTTTGCGCAGGCGTGCATTGACGCCGGGCTCACATTTGTCGGCCCCTCGCCTGACGCCATCACACGCATGGGCAGCAAGACGGCGGCTCGCCATGTGGCCATTGCCGCCGGCGTGCCGGTGGTGCCCGGCACTGAAGAGCCGTTCGCGGAGGACCTTCCCGACGAAGTCCTCGTAGCTGAAGCCGCGCGCATCGGGTATCCGCTGCTGGTCAAGGCCGTCGCCGGCGGCGGCGGCAAGGGGATGCGCCTGGTGCAGTCGCCCGACGATCTCCTCCCGGCGATTCGCACCGCACGGTCAGAGGCGGGTTCGGCGTTTGGTGAACGGGCCGTGTACCTTGAACGGCGGCTGGCCAGAGCGCGCCACATCGAGATTCAGTTGCTGGGCGATTACTACGGCACGGTCGTGCCATTTGTGGAGCGGGAGTGTTCCATCCAGCGGCGGCACCAGAAAGTGGTCGAGGAATCACCGTCGCTGGCGCTCACCGTCGAGACACGTCGCGCGATGGCCGCGTGCGCGGCTGCCGTGGCGCGCACGGTGGGCTACACCAACGCCGGCACGATTGAGTTCCTGCTCGATGAAGCAGGCAAGTTCTACTTCCTTGAGATGAATACGCGCCTGCAGGTGGAACATCCGGTCACTGAAATTGTGACGGGCATCGATCTGGTGCACTGGCAGTTGCGCATCGCGATGGGGGAGCGCCTGACCATTGATCCGGAGCGCGCGCTGACGCCGGTGGCGCACGCCATTGAGTGCCGGATCTATGCCGAGGATCCCGATCAGGGATTCATGCCGTCGCCGGGTCTGGTGCGCGCGCTCAATGTGCCCGGTGGTCCGGGCGTGCGCGACGACCGAGGCGTGGCGGCGGGTTTTACGATCCCGCTCTTCTACGACTCCATGATCGCCAAGCTGATTGTGTGGAGCGACAACCGGCCCGACGCCATCGCGCGTCTGTCACGGGTGCTCGATGAATATCGGGTGATTGGCGTGCGCACCACCCTGCCGTTTTTCCGGTGGCTCGTCGCACAACCGGAATTCACGGCCGGACAGTTCGACACCACCTATCTCGATTCGGTGCTGGCTGCGCGCAAGGGGCAGGCTTTTGTGGACGTGACGGATGGCGACGCGGATGACGCGGCCATGGTCGCGGCACTCTCCGCGTGGTTCCGCGCCGCACAGGCATCGGCCGGCGCCCCGGCGACACCCACGGCCGGACACTGGCAGCGCGCGGCGCGCCTGGAGGCGCTGCGATGAAGTTCGACGTTGAGGTCGCGGGGCGCGAACGGTCGATTACCGTCGAGCGCATCGGTGAGACCGGCAGGTTTCGCATCGTGTTGAACGGAAAGGCCCATGAGGTTGAGGCAAGCCCCATCGACCTCGGGCTCTCGATCGTCTTCCTGGCCGACGGCCGTTCGCTCGATGCGGCCGCGACGCCGGGGCCCGGTGGCGATTGGCTGGTGCAGTTGCCGCACCTGGATGTCTCCGCCGTGGTGGACGGCCGGCGTCACGTGCGCGGGCGGCAAGGGGCTGCGGGCGGACCCGGCCAGCAACGGGTGACCGCGCCCATGCCGGGGCGCGTGCTTCGTGTGCTCGTGAAGCCCGGCGATCACGTGGCGCACCGCCAGGGACTGGTGGTCGTCGAGGCGATGAAGATGGAGAACGAACTCACCGCCCCCAAGGCCGGCATGGTCACCGAGGTGGCGATTGCCGAGGGGACCTCGGTCGAGGCCGGACGCCTGCTCGTCGTGATTGAGTAGTGGCTGCCTCGGGTAAGCTGGAGGGGTGACCGACCGAGAGCCGCAGATGGCTGGCGTGCCGCCCCCACCGCGACGGCGATGGCGGGCCCTGCGGTGGTCGTGGCGCACGCTACTCGTTCTCGCGGCTGTCGGCGCAGCGCTGCTGGTGTCGCTCTACACCATCGATCTCGGCCCGTATCTCAAGTCGCGCGCAGAGCAGGCGGCTTCCGCGTACATGGAACGGCCGGTTCACATCGGTCGATTGAGCGCTTCGCTCAGGCCCGGCCTGTTCATCGTCGAAGACGTCGTCATTGAGGGCCTCACGCCGGATGCCGCGCCGTTTCTGAAAGCCGATCGTATTGCGCTGCGCGTGCCCCTGCAGACGCTCATCCGCCGGCAGCTGATCATCGAGGCCGAGATGGATCGCTGGGCCATGACGATTGAGATGTTTCCCGGCAGCAGGAACAACATTCCGAGACTCCGGCCTCGTTCAAGCGAGCCGGGACGATTCCAGACCAACATCAATTACATCTGGGCACGCGGCGGCTGGTTCCGCCTCATCGACCACGCCCAGCCTCTTGATTTCACCGCTGAACAGGTGGCGGTGAATTTCACCCGTGCAGCCAATCTCGACAAGTACGTGGCCACGGTGGCGTTCCGCGGTGGCGTGACGAACATCCTCGGGTACGAGCCGATGCGCCTCGACTCGATGTCTGCGCGGATGAGTTTTGACCCGGGCAACATGCTCACCGTGCAGGGGCTTGATTTGATCACCGCCGGAACACGGTCGCAGATGAACGGTGTCATCAACCTCAACAAGTGGCCCGAGCTGTACTTCGATATCGCGACCGCGTTCGACGTCGCTCCGCTCAAGGAAATCTTCTTCTTCGGCCAGAACTTCACGGCCACCGGCCGCGGCGAATACAAGGGGCGTTTCCAGAAGTTCCAGAACGGCAAGTACGACGTGACCGGCGGGTTCAAGGTGCCGGGTTTTAATGTGAGCGGCCTGGACTTTCCCCAACTCGCGGGCCATGTCGTCTGGATACAGAATCGGCTCGAGGTCATCGGGGCCGAGAGCCCCTTCTACGGCGGGAAACTCCGCCTGTCCTATGTGCTCGACTCGCATGGTGGAACGCGCGGCTCCATCGCGGATCTGTCGGCCACGTACAAACAGGTTGATCTGACGGAGTTCGGGCGCGTGATGAACTGGCAGGGCATCGAGCTCGCCAGCCGCGCCGACGGCTGGCAGACGATGCGGTGGCCGAGCGGCAGGTTTGGCCAGATGTCGGGCGATGGAGAGATTCGCGCGCAGACGGCCGATGGTCGCGCGATCGCCGCAGCACAACTGCCGGTGGCGATCGTGTACGCGCCGAAAGAGCAGCCGTTTCTCAAGGACCGTCCACTCGGTCCCGTCCCGGTGGGCGGCCGCGTGGCCTACAGCCTCACGCCCGATCGCATCGACCTGCGCGAAGGGTGGCTCGCCACGCCGGAAACGCATCTGTCGTTCACGGGTGCCACGGGTTGGAACGACAACGCGAACATCCCGTTTCGTGTGGTGAGCACCGACTGGCAGGCGAGCGACCGGCTCCTGGCCGCCGTCCTGACGACGTTCGGGTCGGCGACGAGCGCGATCGAAATCGGCGGCCGCGGCACGTTTGACGGCACCCTGATGCGCTGGTTCAGTCGTCCCCTCATCGTGGGCAAGTTTGAGGGAGCAGGGCTGCGCGCCTGGGATGTGCTCTGGGGGCGCGGCCGCGCGGATGTGTCCATTGAAAACAGCTACATCAGTGTGAGCAACAGCGTCTTCGGCGACGGCGTGGCGCGACTGGTGGCCAACGGCAAGTATTCGTTTGGGTTTCCGCGCGCCGACGGCGGCGAAGAGATCGATGCGCGGATAACCGCCGAGCGATGGCCGCTGACAGACTGGCGGCACTTCTTCGAATTGGACGACTGGCCCGTTGAGGGTACGTTGTTTGCCGACGTGCGAATCTACGGACGGTATCAGGGACCGGAAGGGTTCGGCTTGTTGCGCGTGGTGCCTGGCACCGCGTGGGAAGAGACGTTTGAGTCCTTCACCTGCCGCTTGACGTTTGAACCCGAGGGCATGCGGGTGGAAGGCGCCGAGGTGACCAAGAGCACGGGGCTCGTGCGCGGCGCGGCGTACATTGGCTGGCCCCCGACCAAGGAGGGATGGGGCACGTACAGCTTCACGTTCGACGGCGAGAAAATTCCCGTCGAGTCGCTCGTCAGCTTCACGGTGCCCAACGCTAACCTGACCGGTGTGCTGAACTTCACCATGCAGGGCAGCGGAAGCACCGAGCACCCGAGATATGAATGGGACGGGACGATTGCCGATCTGTTCTGGGGTGATGAAGGCATCGGCCAGGCCACGGCCCATATGGTGATCGAAGAGGAAATCGTCAGAATCGATCGGCTGGATGTAGCCTCCGATCGCCTGTCGGTCTCGGGATCGGGCCAGGTGGCGATGAACGATGTCTACGATGGCGATCTCTCGTTGCGCTTCAATGAGACATCCGTGGACCCGTTCCTCAGGTTTCTGGCCCCGCAACTCTCGCCCTATACACAGGCCGTGGTCAGCGGCGCCGTCCGTTTCCGCGGCCAACTGGCGAACGTGTCTCGGGTCGGTGTGGACGTCACCATCGACAAGGCGGATTTGAAGTTGTTTGACTACACCTTGTCGAACCCGATCGGCGCGAACGGTGTCCGCGTGCCGCTGCGACTGTCGTTTGCTGAAGACGTGTTGCGAGTGTGCGGCGTGGTGCCGTCCCTGCCGGCCGGGCCCTGCGCCGGTTCGACCGGTGCGTTCACGCTCTCGGGCGAAGGCACCAGCCTGACGCTCGGCGGCGTGGTGAACCGTGCCGCGTCGACGCTCGACGTGTCAGTGAATGGCGCGAGCAATCTGGCCGTGCTGCAGGGCGTGGTTCAGGACCTGCGAAGTTCGGGTGACGCCACAATAGCGGCGCGCATCACCGGCACCTTCGAGGCTCCGGTCTACGGTGGGAGTGCGACGCTGGCCAACGGCCGGCTCCGGCATTTTTCCTTCCCGCACAGCCTGGACAATATTTATGGCGCGGTGCGATTCGACGCGGCCGGCATCCGCCTTGATGGCCTTCGCGCACGCATGGGCACGGGCGCCAGGAACGGCGGCGGTGAGATCGCGTTTGGCGGCACCATCGGCCTCGATGGATTCATGCCGAGCGCGTTGAGCGTGACGGCGCGTGGCGACGGTCTGGATCTGCGCTTCCCTGAAGGCTTCCGGTCAATCGTTGATGCCGATCTCTCGTTGACCGGGTCGATTGAAGCCGCATCGCTTGCGGGCAGAATTACCGTTCGCCAGGTCCGCTATATGCGGCGGTTGCAGAGCAACGCCGGCCTGCTGGGATTCGCCACCGTAGGAGGTAACGAAGTGCTGACGCTCGGCGCCGCCGCGGCACCGTCGGAGATGCCGCTGAGCTTCGACCTCGAGTTGGTCGGGCAGCGTCTGCTTGTGATTGATGACAGCGACGCCACGGTCGTGGTGTCTCCGGACCTGCGTCTGACGGGCACACTCGACCGGCCGGTGTTGTCGGGTCGGGTGGAGATCGACCGCGGCGAGACTGAGTTTCTCGGCAACCGCTACACGGTCGGCGGATATGTGGAGTTTTCGAATCCCGATCGGATCGAGCCCTTCTTCGACATCGAGGCGCGCACTCAGATTCGGCAGCCCTCACAGGAATACCGGCTCGATCTCACGTTCTCCGGCACGCTCGACAAGTTCACCTACAACCTGAGTTCCGATCCGCCGTTGTCGCAGACTGACGCGCTGTACCTGATCCTCGGGCAGAATCCCAACGTGCAGCGCGCCGAGTTGCGTGCCATTGAGTCGCCGCAGGAAGTGCAGAACCGGCTGATGTCCTCGATGCTGGCGCAACTGGTGGCAAGGCCGATCTCCACACAGGTGGGGCGTGTGGTGGAGAGTACGGGTCTGGTCGACACGTTCACTGTGACGCCGTTGCTGGGGCAGGATGCCACCCTGCAGCAGCTCAATCCAGGCGCTCGCGTGACTGTGGGGCAGCGCATCTCGCGCCGGGCCTACCTCACGTATTCGCGCTCTCTTGATAACGCCAGTCTGGATTACGAAATCCTGCTCCTGGAGTACGCGCAGAACGACCAGATGTCGTGGGTGTTGTCGCGCAATCAGGACGGCACGTTCGCGCTCGACTTCCGCGTGCGGTACCGGTTCTGACCATGCGAGCCCGTGTTCTCTGCGCCGCGATGATCACGCTGCTCGCCAGCGTGGCGTTCCAGACGACCGCGGCGGCGAGCCAGAGCCAGCCGGCCGTGCCGCAGATTCAGACGACGCCCGACCTCAAGGCGTGGATCGGGCGCACGGTCACTCTGGTGCGAGTGGAGATTGAGGGCCAGCCCGTGGCGCAGGCTAGTCTGTTCGAGTTGCTCGAGGTGCGCAGAGGTGTGCCGTTGAGTGATGAGGCCGTTCGCGAGAGTCTGGCGCACCTGCGCAATCTCGACCGCTATGAGACAGTCGCGGCTATGGCGCAACCCGACGGCGAGGGCGTCACCGTGGTCTTCTCGCTCACGCCGAGGCATCCCATCGATCGTCTCGAGTTTCGTGGAGCGCTGGGCCTTGACGCTCAGTCGCTGGAACGTGGCGTCTTGGAGCAGACGGGAGGTCGGCTGGTTGCGGTGAAGACCGAGGCCGCCGCTGAGGCCGTCCGCCGGCTCCTCGCAGACGAAGGCTTCTTCCGCCCGGTGGTCAAGGCCGCGGTGGAGCCCAGGCACGATGTGCATGCCGCGACGCTCGTGCTGACGGTGGAGGCGGGTGCGAGGCAACGCATCGGGACCATCACCGTCGGCGGTGACTCGCCATTGCCCGCAGCCGAGGTGCTCAATGCGCTGAATGTGTCCACAGGGTCGCCCTACCGGCGTCGGGCGATCGAGGATGCACTCCGCGCCGTCGCGGAGCGCCTGCGGACCCGCCGGTACTATGAAGCGTCTGCCAGCCATTTTCCGACGGGCGACGGCGAGGTGGTGGACGTGACCATCACCGTGGACGCCGGACCAATTTTCGACATTGTCGTCACCGGCGACCCGCTCCCATCTGGAGGCGCGGACCAGTGGATTCCCATTCGCCGCGAGAACTCGGCCGATGAGGATCTGCTTGAAGACTCGGCGTTACGTATCCGCACCGCCCTCCAGAACCAGGGGCACTGGCGGGCGCGTGTGGAGATCCGACGCGTCGAGCAGCCAGCCGGCAACCGGACGGTGGTCACGGTCGACGTGAATCAGGGGCGCCGCTACCGCTTGCGCGACGTGACCATCAGCGGCAACACCTTCCTCGCGTCTCCCGACGCACGTGCACTCCTGGCGCTTCGGATCGGTGAGCCCTTCAGGGAAGATGAGGTCACGGCCCGTGTTCAGGCGCTGGCGAACGCCTACGCGGTCGCCGGATACGCCGTCATCGTGGAGGTGATTCCGGAAGAGGTCCCCTCGACGCGGGCGGATCTGGATAGCGAAGTGGTGGTACACCTCACAATCATCGAAGGACCGGCGCGGACGGTCGGCAACATCCTCATCGTCGGCGCCAGCCAGATTGAGGAATCCGCCGTGCGCAAGGCGATTGCGTCGCGTACTGGTGAGCCGCTTCGGGACGGGCAGGTCAGGGCCGATCGAAACAACGTCGAAGCGCTCTACCGTAATGCGGGTTTCCAGTCGGCGACGGTTGCCGTGGTGCTCAGCGGTGGGCCGCGCTACACCGCGACCTTCACCATCAACGAGGGCCGGCAGACCATCGTGGACCACGTCATCGTCGCAGGAAATTCGCGCGTCAGCACCGCGACGATTCTGGGCCAGGTCACGCTCAAGTCGGGGCAGCCACTGGGGCAGGCCGCTCGGGCCGAGAGCCAACGGCGTCTCAATGACCTGGCAATTTTCCGCCGCGTCAGCATCACGCAGGGGCCCGATACCTCCGGTGACGGCCGGGTGGACGTGATTGTGCACGTGGAAGAGTCATCGGCCACCACGATCGGGTACGGCGGGGGCATCGAATTTGGCCGCACGACTCGCACGGTCGAGGGGGGTGTTGAAGATCGGTTCGAGTTCGCGCCCAGGGGGTTCCTTGAGGTTGGCCGGCGCAACCTCTTTGGTGGCAACCGATCGATCAACCTGTTTTCACGCGTCAGCCTGCGCCCCAGGAGCGAACCTGATGATCCCGCGCGCGACGGAAAAGGTTTTGCGCTGAGCGAATACCGCGTGACCGGTAGCTACCGTGCGACGCGCATCTGGCGGACCAACACGGACCTTGTGGTGAGCGCCACGGCCGAACGCGCCATTCGCACCTCGTTCACTTTTGTGCGGCGTGCCGCCAACGCGGAAGCGCTGAGGCGACTGTCTACGAAGCTCAGCGTCTTCGGCCGTTATGCGCTGGACTCGACGCGGCTCTTCGACACCCGAATCTCGGAAGAGGATCAGCCGCTGATCGACCGGCTGTTTCCGCAGATTCGCCTGTCGTCCATCTCGAGCGGCGTCGTGTGGGACAATCGCGACGATTTTCTGGACCCGACCAGCGGAGGCTGGCTCAGCGCCGACGCCGAAATTGCCTCGCGGTCGCTGGGATCCCAGGTCGGCTTTGTGAAGGCGTTTTTCCAGGCCACCGGCTTCCGGCGAATTACGCGCGCGAATCGTGTGGTGCTGGCGGGGCGCATTCAGGTGGGCGTGGCGCGTGGCTTCGAACGGCAGGTGACCCGGCTCGACGACAACGGCCTGCCGATCCTCGGCCCCGACGGAGAGCCGCTAACCGACACGGTGGCCGACCTCCCCGCCGGGCGTCGGTTTTTTGCGGGTGGCAGCACCAGTGTGCGCGGTTTCCAGCAGGACCGGCTCGGTGTGGCAGGCATCCTGAACGCCACGGGCCTGTCGAACGGCGGCAATGGCATGGTGGTGATGAACGGTGAAGTGCGAACGCAGGTGCTCACAGATGTGTCGCTGGTGGGATTCATCGACGGAGGCAACGTGTTCGCCCGGGCCAGTGACATCCGGGCCGGCGATTTTCGCGGGGCTGCCGGTCTTGGCATACGGTATCGGTCGCCGCTGGGTCCGTTGCGCCTGGATTTTGGTTTCAAGCTGGACCATCGGCTCTTCAACCTCAAGCGCGAACGCGGGTGGGAGTTCCACCTGAGCATCGGCGAGGCGTTCTAGGATGCTGTCGGTGTCGCGGCTTCGCTGGGTTGATCGCGCCCTCGCGTGTGGTGTGGCGCTCCTCGTTTTCCAGGTCTACCTGATCACGATCTACCCGGGCCTGTTCGGCATGGGTGACGCGGCGAAGTTTTCGTTCGTCGGGAAAGTCCTCGGCACGCCGCACGCGCCGGGCTATCCGATGTACGTCATGGTCTCCCACCTGTTTTCATACGTCCCCTGGGGCACGCTCGCGTTCCGGATGAATATGCTGTCGGCCCTGCTGGGGGCACTGGCCGTGTTCTTCCTGTACTTCGCCGCACGCGCGGTGGGAACCCGCCCTGCGGTGGCCGCATCAGCCGCGCTGGCCTGTGGTCTTGGCCGCGCCTTCTGGGCGAAGTCGCAGTACGCCAAGGGCTACACCCTCACCGCCGCGCTCGTCTGCGCGGGCGTGGTGTTGTTGTTGCGCTGGAGTCAGACCGGCCGCCGGTCATTGTTCTACTGGGCGATCGCCGTCTTCACCATCAGCATCGGCAATCACCTGATCATCATCTCGATTCTGCCGGCGCTGGTGCTGCACGCCTTGATGACCAACGCGCGCCAGGCCCTGGCGCCACGCACACTGCTGCTGACCGTGGGACTGCTGGCAGTGGGGTTCTCGCAGTATTCGTTGATCCTGATTCGAACCCTGCAGAACGCCCCGTATCTGGAGGCGAGAGCCACTACGTTCGGTGAATTGGTGGACGTGGTGACTGCGCGCCGATACGCCAACGAGATCGGAGCGTTTGCCGCAGCGGAAGTTGTCCGTACCCGCGTGCCCGTTGTGGCAGGTCTAGTGGTACGCGAGCTGACGTGGCCCGGTGTGGCGCTGGTGCTTGTGGGCACCGTGGTCCTGCTGCGCCGGCGTGCCCGTGACGCCGTGTTGTGTGTCGGCGGTGCGGTCGGCGTGATGGCCCTGACCGTGAACATGAGCTCGAACGAAGACGAGGGGTTCCTGTTGTCGGCGTTCCTGATGTTGTGGGTGCTGGCGGCGTTCGGCCTTGAAGCGATCTGGTCGTGGCGCGGCCGGTGGGGCGCCGTCGCCGCGCTCTTGCTCACAGTGGCCGTACCTGTGTCACAGGTCGTGCGCAACTATGACGCGAACGATCACCACCGCCGTACGTTTGAGACCCGCTACTTCAACGCGCTGTTTGAACGGCTACCCGACAAAAGCGCCATCGTCATGGACAAGTACCCCACCACGATGATGTTGAACTACAAGCTGCTGGGCGAAGGCGCTGCGGCCGGACGCGACATCGTCATGGTGCCCGCCGTGCCAGAGCAGGTGGTGGCCATCCAGAAGCGTGGCTACAAAGTGTTCCTGTTCGATCAGGCTCGTGTGGAGTTGGGGCAATTCGACTACCGTGTGGAGCCGGTGCCACTGCGCGCCGAGCCGTTCCCCGAATATCTGCCGAGTGTTCGTGAGGGTTTCACGGTGGTGGTCGCCGCCACGCATGTGGCGGCAGCCGGACTGATGTCGCACCCACAGGGCTGGGCACACATCGGCGTCAGCCCCGATCGTGTCTTTCGCAAGGCTGGGACGCCCTATGGAGTCATCGGCGTGGCCGGAGCGCGAGGAGCCGCTTTCGAGGCACCTGAAGGGAACGAGGTGAATCTGTCGCTTGCGAGCGGCGCCACTGTTGGCACAACCGGCGCCCAGGCTCCGGTCGAGATTCGCATTCAGGCCGACAGCCAGAACGCAGCGATCTGGATCGGTGGGAAGGAGCAGGGACGCACGAGCGACGGCGCCGTGGTGGCAGTGGTCAGTCCCAGCGGGAGCGTGTTGGAGACGTTCGTCGTCCGTCTGGCAGACGGACTCCGTGTGCCATTCGACATGCGGCTCTTTCCCTTTTTTGAGTTGACGTCGGCAGGCACGTGCCTGAACCTCGGTAATCTGGGCTGGCGCGACATTTCGACGCTTCCAGTGGATGGCCGGGTGACGTTGCGCATCGACAACTACCGGCCCTTCGAGTCGCGGACCACGTTTTATGTGGTCGGTGATCGGCCGGCGGCGCCCACGCTGTTCGACGCCCGTGGCACAGGCGAGCTGAAGGTGACAACCCAGTCATTCCGCGCCGGCGACATGGCGGATGCGCGCGCCATCGCCCGGGTCATGGCGGCCGACAACCAAGCGCTGCCGCTGGATGCCCCGGCGGGAAGTTATGTGTCTCGTGTGGAAGTGACCGTGAACGATAACGGCGACTACAAGTCCGCGCTGCTTGATCTGGGTGTGCATCCCACACTCACGCTGGTGCAGGTGACAGTTGACCTGAACAATCCCCGCCGCGCCACTGTGTGCGGCGCGGCGCCAGGAAGCTCACGGTAGGGACGTCTGCGTCCTGAGCGAGGCGTAGGCGGTCAGATACGACTCCACGAGGACCGTCCACGAAAATTTTTCTTCGACAATTCGACGGCTGGCTTCCCCCATCGCCGGGAGTGAGCCACGAGCCGCGGCAGCGTCGTCAATCGCGCGCGCCAGACCCTCCACCGAATCAACATCCACCAGCCAGCCATTCACGCCGGGCCGAATCTTGTCCGGCAACCCGCCCGCTCGAGTCGCGATGATTGCGCGCCGATGCGCCATGGCCTCGAGCGTGACGAGTGAGCTGCCTTCGTACCGGCTCGGATGCACGAAGACCGTGGCGGCTTCGTACCACGCGTGCAGATCGGCATCAGAGACGCGACCCGCGAACAGCACGCGCGGCCCCAGGCCTTCGGCCTCGACGACCGACTGAATCGCGGCTCGATAGGGGCCCGCGCCCGCCAGCACCCAGCGCCACCCGAGGCCGGCCAGCGGCCCGCCCGGCCGCGCGGCTCGACCCAGGGCCTGCGCCAGCAGATCAAAACCCTTGTTGTGTTCGAGGCGGCCGACGCTGAGCAGCACCGTGTCGCCTGCCGCAATGCCGTGGCGCTGACGCAACAGTTGCCCCTCCGCCGGTCCGGCTAACGCGCCCATGTTCACCAGGTCGATACCGTTCGGAATGGTAATCAACTGGCCCGGCGTCGGGCGAAGGTGGCGCTCGGCGAACGGCACGATCGACCGATCCGTGGCGATGATCGCCTCCGCACGCCGCGTGGTGGCGCGCACCGCCGCGCGCAGAGGCGCGTAGCCCCACCGCTTCAGACCGGGCGGCGCCGCAGAGGACGCGCCGAACTCCTCCATCCCCTGCGGGTTGACAACCAGCGGCGGATCGCCCGCCCGACGGCCCATCGCGTAGCCCAGGCCACTGGCGCCGAACGCGTGAACGATATCTACGGCTTCCGTGCGCGCAAGCTCGAGTGCGACTCGACCCGCCCGCCACCCAAACAGCGGATAGGCCGTGCTCCGGTCGAGAATAGTCGTGCCTCGCCGATTTGCCAGAGGGAACGTTGAATACGGCACATGCCGAAGCGTGATGTGTGGGGACGCAAACGGATCGTCTGTTCCACTGCGCCGCACGCTTGTGGGCGAAGGCGTGATCAGCGTGACGTCCACCTGTCGCGCTGCCAGGTGCCGCACGAGATCATGAACGGACCGTTCGAGGCCCCCCTCGCCATGCAGTGGCCGCACCGCGCGCGCGATCACCACGACCCTCAATGGCGTGCTCCTGGCCTTTGTGGCCGCGCGTCAATGATGGAGGCGTAAAGGGCCTCAACTCGTTCGCCGACGCGCGAGGCCTCAAAGTGGGCCCGTGCGTGGGCCGCCGCGCCGGCGCCCAGACGCGCCCGCAGCACCGGATCGGCCGCAAGCCTCGCCAGGTCGCGCGCGAAGCCCTCCGGCGTTGCGGCCAGCAGTCCCGTTTCTTCGTGCCTGACGATGTCGCTGGTACCACCAGTGTCCATGGCGGCGATCGGAAGTCCCAGCGCTGACGCCTCGATCAAAACGCGGCTCAGTGATTCCGGTCCGTACGAGGGGAACGCGAGCAGCGTTGACACACGCATGGCGGCCAGCACTTCGTGACGATCGCGCCAGCCGAGCCATCGCACCTGGCGGCCCGATCGGCGCGCCTGCGCCTCCAGTTCCGCGCGCATCGGGCCGTCGCCAATCACCACGAGCGGCCAGTCGATCCGCGCGGCATCAAGCGCCGGAAGCAAAAACTGCACACCCTTGTTGACCGCAAGTTTCCCGGCATACAGCACATGGGCGTCTCCCCCAGGTGGCGCGACCGGGGTCAGTTCCGACATATCCACCGGATTGTGGATGATCTCAAGGCGCGTGCCCGCGAGTTCGGGCGCCCGTTCGCGAAGGTCCTGCGCGATCGCGGTGCTCACGGCCACCACCGCGTCCACCCGTGCAAGTTCTCGGCGTTTTGTCGCGAGGTTGCGCCGCATGTACGGAATCAGCGTCCACGCGCCTCTCCCAAGGGCGCCGGCACGCGGCGGGATGCAGGCGCGCATGCCGCCAACCGTGCACGCCGGACACAGCGCGGGCGCCGAGGGGCTCACGATGAGGTCTGACCAGTAGCAGACGGGCCAGTAGTCGCGTACGGTCGCCACGACCGGCACGCCGGCGAGGCGCCCAGCCCGCACCGCCGGCACCGTCGTCATCACGTGTTGGGCGTGGACGATGTCGGTGGGTTCGGCGGCCAGTCGAGTAACGAGGTACCGGCTGAGCGCGGCCCAGAGGCGCTCGTTCTTCAAGACGTTTCGCAGCACCGGCACATTGGGAACGTTGACGCGAAACTCAGTGACCGGCACGCCTTCGTACTCGGTGTGGTGCAGGCCGTTGACGGCGCCGGGTTTGGCATGCACCACCTGCACGGCGTGGCCGCGATTGCGGAGCTGTCTCGCCAGTTCGAAGGTGCTCCAGCCCGAGCCGCCGGCGCCGGGCGGAAATGAATCGGTCACGAGCAACACGCGCCGGGGTGTCATGTCCTGCTCCCCGGGCGGGAAGCCACTAGCGCGCGAAGCCGTGTGTCGAGCAGCGCGCAATGAGCCCGCCAGCTGTACTGGGCGACGGCGCGAGCCCGAGCACCACGCCCCAGGCGCTCACGCAGTTCTTTGTCCGTGAGCCGGACCAGCGCGTCATCAAGCGTCCTGGGCTCTGCAGGGTCGTACAGCAGCCCTTCGTTGCCGTCGCCGACCAGGTCGGCAATGCGCGGAAGCCGCGGTGCCACGACCGGAAGTCCTGCAGACATGTACTCGAAGATCTTCAGCGGAGACCAGTAGAACCCCAGAGCCAGCGGCTTGTGTTTACCCGGGTCGAACGGCGCCACGCCGATGTCGGCCGCGGCCAGGCACTGTGGCAGCTGGTCATGGGGCACGGCGCCGGTGAACGTCACGCTGGGGACCTTGCGCGTCAGCTGTTCAGCGGCCGCCCGCTCCGGGCCATCGCCGATGAACACCGCGCCAAGACGGTGTTCACCCTGACGATGAAGGCGGGCGAGCGATGCTGCCATCTGCGCGACACCGTGCCACGAACGAAACGCGCCGGCAAACACGCACAACACACGACCGGGATCCCTCGTGAACGGCAGCGGGCCCGTCACATACGGACGGAAGCTGTCCACGTCGGCGCCCCACTCGGCCTCAAGCACTTTGGCGCGATCGAGCCACGACGGGAGGATTTGCACGTTGGGAGTGACCAGTAGCGAGGCCTGGCGGCACAACGCATCGCGCCATCGGCGCATGGGCTCCACGAGCAACGCTCGATCAATGCGTGACTTTGTCGAACCCGGATAGTCGATCACCGGGGCGTTCACTTCGAGAACCGATGGCACGCCCAGCTGCCGGGCGGCGGTCACGCCTTCGCCGCCGAAATTGTAGTAGCGCTCCATCACGACGTCGGTGCCAACCTGACGAGCCAGATCTGCCACGGCCCCCGCGCGCATCCAGCGTAGCTCCGGTCGGCCCAGTGGAGGCCGCATCGCATGCCAGTGCACCGACCCGGCGGGCCACGGCCCGCCCTGCGCCACGGCCACATGTACCTCGTGGCCCAGCGCGGCCAGGCCTTCAGCGACCGCCTGCACGTGCACCGACCCGCCCAGGGTGCCTGGGATCTGCTGATCGAGCGCGACGTAGACGATGCGCATGTCAGGGCGTCGCGGGCGGCAGTTTGCGCAGGCGTGCAAAAAACGGCCCAGAGGAAAAACGTCCCCAGAGCCACACGTCGAGATACATCACACCGGTCGCCGCGCGTGTGGCCCAGTAGACCGGTCCACGTTTCCGCAGCCGCGTCTTGGCGTCCGCCCTGGCCGCCCGCACGGCGGCGCCCGGGTCGCTGCCGCCGCCACCGGCACCGGTCGTTCTCGAGCGCCGCGCCATCAACTGTTCGGCCATGCGGGTCAGGATGTTCTCGACAAAGGCGCCGATGATCGGCGTGTAGTACGTGATGCGTTCCACCTCGAACCCTGCGGCGGCCGCCACCCGGCGAAGGTCGTCGTGGTCCGCGATCGGATTGAGGTGATCGGATTTCCTGAGCCACTCGGTGCCGAGGTCGAGGAGGCCGAGACGATGGAG
This sequence comes from Acidobacteriota bacterium, assembly GCA_009694745.1. Lineage (GTDB taxonomy): Bacteria > Acidobacteriota > Vicinamibacteria > Vicinamibacterales > SCN-69-37 > SYFT01. The sequence goes on along the minus strand of SHUF01000006.1, from coordinate 68,515 downwards.
GAGTCCGCTGAGGCGGTTGACGAGGCGCACACCCAGCGCCAGCGGACCGTTCTTGCGCACGTGCGTGTAGACAAACATCGCCCCGTCGTCACTTAACACGCGGTTCGCTTCCGCCAGCATGTCGTGCAGGGCTTGTGGCGAGAGGTGTTCGAGAACGTCGAGTGACCACGCCTTGTTGAAGGAGGCGTCGGCGAGCGGCAGGCGTCGCAAATCGCCCAGGAGCAGATCGCACTGGTCGAGTGATTCGCTCGCGAAGAAGGCGCTGATGTCGATCCCGGTGAACGACGCCCCCGTGTCGCGATTCCAGATCATGGCGCGCCCACTGCCGCAGCCAAGGTCCACCACGCGATCGCCTGGCGCGAGTTCGAGAAACGCGCGCAGTTGATCGTTGCGAATTTTGGACCCGAGCAACGGCGGCGCCACGGTTTCGTGCCGCGCGTCCACATGCAGCGCTTCATCGAGGTACTTGGTCTGCTCGGCAAACGCTTCAATGGGCCGGAGGTCGAGGTAGCCGCGGGATCCGTCGAACACCCGCTGGCACGTGGGGCACACCGCGCCTGGCGGCTGCGGCGCCAGCGCGATGCGGCATTCCGGACAACGCGCCACTGTGAACAGCGCGGGAGAGATCATGCGGACACCGCTGCGGCGAAGGCCTGATCGAGCCGTTCGGCTCGGCGGTCCCACGTGTAGTCGTGTGACAACGACCGCGCGGCGTCGCCCAAGCGCCGCCGGCGCGCGGGGTCTGCGGCCAATGTTGAGAGGGCGTCGGCCAGCGCGGCCGCGTCGCCGGGTGGCACGAGCAGCGCGGTCTCGTTGTGCGTCAGCACTTCCCCGAGCGCGGGCAGATCGGACGCGATGATCGCCCCGCCGCGCGCCAGATACTCGAACAGTTTCAGTGGTGAGGTGTAGCGCTCAGAGATGGCGGTGGATGTGTTGGGCAGCATGAAGATGTCGGCGGTGGCGAGGGCGGCAGCCACTGCGTGTGGCGCCAGCAATCCGGTGATGGCAAGGCGAGTGCCCAGGTTCAGCGACTGCGCCAGCGTCGTCACTCGTGCAAGGTCTGTTTCGCCGGGGTGCCCGCCCACAATCAATCCATCTACCTCAGGTGCCGCGGCAAGTGCCTGCACAAACACGTCTACGCCCTTCCACGGGTAGAGGTGGCCGGCGTAGGCGGCGCGTACGCGCCGATCGGAGGCGGCGCCGCGTTGCGGCGACCCGGCGGGGGCCGGCACCACGGGGCCGGCGCCATCAGGGATCACAAAGACCCGATCGCGTGGTCCGTATCGCGCGGCGAGGTCGTCGGCCAGCGTCTGCGTGATGGTGACGTACGCATCGGCGCGCTTCCACACGAGCGCTTCCCGACGATCGAGGCGCGCGATCTTTCTGGCCGATGGCGCCAGGTCGGGTCGGCCCAGCAGTGCGGGCATCGAGGCACTGACGACCGGCGCAATTCCGTGTGATTCGTACACAAGCGTCGGGCGCCGCGAGGCAGGGATGCGTGCAAGGAATGCAGCCAGCCCGAGGTCGCGCGTGAAGACTAGGTCCACGCCTCCTGACAAGGCCCGACGCACACCCGCCCACAGCAGATGCACGCGTCGGCTCGTCGCCCCTCCAAGAGCTGCCACCGCTTCGATCACCAGCGTGGAGACGGGCGCGACGCCGTAGAACTGAAACGGATCACGAGGCGGCACGGCCGTGTCTGGCCGCACCAGCAACGTGACCTGATGGCCACGCGCCGCCATCGCTCTGCACGTCGCCATCGTCTGGACGCCATTGGCGCGTTCGATGGGGAAGCGGGTGTCAGCAAACGAAAGGATATTCACTGGCGTGGTTGACGATAAAACGAGTGACGGTCGGTGAAGTACCGCCAGGCCAGCGACGGCGCGTCACGAGGCAATTCCACAAACGTCTGCCTCGCATTGTCTCCCAGGCGCAGCCCCATGCGATCCATCCGGTGCGTACCAAATTGCATCAACAGCCCGAGGTTCCACCAGACACAGAGCGCCACCAAGCCCAACAGCAACCGGCGCGGGAGCGCCGAGGCCGCAAACGCCGCGAGGCCGGCGAGACCAATCACGAGCAGGGGTGTCAGCTCGACGAATCGCCGGTGGCCGAACGAGCCTGCCACCGACCACGACTCCACGGCGCCGTTGATGTAGATCTGCAGTGCGGCGACCGCGAGCAGGCAGAAGCCGAGCCATTGTCCGTCGCTTCTCGAAGTGCGCACGCGTCCGGCCGCCAGCGCGCCGAGGCCCACGAGTGAGAGGACGGCTAGGGGCGTCCACAGCAGCCACCCATGTGCCGGATCGAGCAGGACCCCGAACGCATGCGGCGACGACCACGACATCTTGTTGCCGATCGACTCGTGGGGACCGAAGTGCCCGTTGACGGCACGCGACGCCAGCAGTTGGGGCGCGTAGCCGACGATCGTCGCGGCGGTGCCGACCAGCGCAAGTCGCAGCGCGCGGGTCCAGTCGCCGCGTCTGAGTGTCCAGCGCGCGAAATCCAGCGCGGGGCCGATGGCGAAGAAGCCCGCCTGATCGCGCATGTTGGCCATCAGTCCCACGGTGAGCCCGAGCAGCACCACGCCGCGCAGGGACCACGTCTCGCGCATCCGCAGCCACGTCCAGAGCGAAAGCGTCACGGCAAACGTGGCGCACGCGTGGGAAAAGGGCGGCGCGATGTACATGTAGAAGAGCAACGGCGTGCCCACGAGCACGGCGAGGGCCGCGCTGAGCCCCCGTCCGAACCACTGCTGCGCGATGGCGGCCGAAAGAAAGATCGCAAGCCAGCCATACACGGCCGACCCGTACGCGACTGCCGTGATGTAGGGCTGGCTGTAGCCATCCTGCGGCGCACCCGTCGCGACGGTTGCCAGGTGACCAATGCCGTAGAAGGGCGCCCAGAGCAACGCTGGTCCGATCGTGGCGAAGTTGAGACGGCGCCCAGCCTGTGTGTAGCGATCACCCAGGAACGTCTCATGAAAGCCCGGGCCACCAGCGCCGGCGCTATGGAAATACTGATATTCGTTCTGGAAGCTCAGGTCGTGATCGAATGCCAGTGAACGCAGGAACGCGAAGTATTCGACTTCGTCTGAAGCGTAGATGCGCGTCGTGACGGCGGGCAGCGTGAGCAGGGCCAGCAGGGCGAGCGCGAACAGGCGTTTGGTCAGCACCGCCGTCACGGCTCGTTCGCGATCACTTGCCCAGGCCCAGAGAAGCCGCGAGCACCTGTTGCAGCACCTGCACGGCGTTGAACCCGGCGTGGTTGGCGATGGACATCACGATGGAGCGGCGCCTGATGTAGAACGCGCCCCAGGCGAGGCCGAGCAGGCCGATGACGAGCGCGATGTCCCAGCCCTGGTCGAAGTGCAGCAGCCCGAAGGCCACTCCGAACACCAGATTGCCCACCCACATGCCACCCAGCCGCTGGCCGAAGCGATGCAGGATGAACCCGCGCTGCAGTTCTTCGCGCACGCCGCCGGCCAGGATCACGACGACCGCGAAGATCGCCGCGTCGAGCGGATTCCCCATGAACGCTTCGAGGGGACTCACCTTCACATTGTGCAGCCAGGGGGCCATCGCGCGCAGCGCTGAAACCAGACCGACGACCACCAGGAACGCCACCGGCACCAGGGCGAGCCCGCGCCAGATTTCCCCCATCGGCCGCCGATGGCCGAGATAGACATCGCGTGAATTCTCGCCGCTGGCCATCAGGAAGACACGAATGAGCATGGCGACTAGCGCCGTGTCGAGGAAGCTGACGGTGGCGACGAACTCCAGTGACAAATCGTCCGGTGTCAGGGGTGCCATGCCCGTGCCGAGGATGAGCGCGGTCGCGACCACGACCTGCGTGGGAATGCCGCAGACCGCGATGGCCTGCAGCGCAGCAAAAACAGTGGCCGGAGGACTGCCCAGCGTGGCGACGGGTGCTGCGTCGAGAACCGGCGACGCAGGGGCCGCGCTCAAGGATTCGTCCATCCGGCTCACTGTATCAGGTCGATCTGGTGGCTTTCGCCGTTCAGACTTTCGTGCCATCTTCGCTTTTTGGCGTCACGAGTGTGGGTCGTCGCCTGCCACCACCTCGAGGCGACAAATAGGGCAGGTGAAAAAACGCCCGTAGTTGTGCGGGTATCTCAAGATGTGGAGTCGTTGAGCCGATAGATCCACTATATGTCGTGGGTTTCTGTCTTGACTTCGTTCCGTGTGGAGCGCATATTCGTGACCCGGCATTGCAACAGCCGAATCGGGGCTTCCCAGCGTCTCGATCGTGACTTCTGCCTCCTCGCTTCATCAGGAGGAGGGCTCCTGTTGCCGACGCCGGCTGAAGAGGGTTCGTTTGGTGGGAAAAAGAAGGACCGTATCCGTGACGGATGCGGGGCCGTGTACGAAAGATAAGGGTCACATCGATGCAAACAGCGCAGAACACAGCAGCCACGACGGGGGAAGCGACGCGGACGTTCGAACGGGGCGCGTCAATAGAGGGGCTTGAGTTTGAGCGCTATTTCAGTACCGACGGCGTCGATCCGTTTGACGAAGTCGAGTGGGAGTTGCGCGCGGCCCTGATCGCCAACGAACGCGGCGAGTTGGTGTTTGAGCAGCGTGACGTCGAGTTTCCGAAAGCCTGGTCGCAGCAGGCCACCAACATTGTGGTGTCGAAATATTTCCGCGGCCAGCTGGGCGCCGCCGACCGTGAACGCTCGGTCAAACAGCTGATCGGTCGCGTGGTCGACACGATCACGCGATGGGCGCGCGAACAGGGCTACTTCGCGTCGGAAGACGATCTCCAAGCGTTCAGCGATGACCTCAAGCACTTGTTGGTGTATCAGAAGGGCTCGTTCAACAGCCCCGTCTGGTTCAACTGCGGCTTTGAGAAAGCGCCGCAGTGCTCGGCGTGTTTCATCAACGCCGTCCAGGACACGATGGAGTCGATCCTCGGATTGGCCAAGACCGAAGGCATGCTCTTCAAGTTCGGGTCGGGCACCGGATCCAACCTCTCGGCGATCCGTTCCTCGAAGGAAGTGCTGGCCGGCGGCGGCACGGCCTCGGGGCCAGTGTCGTTCATGAAGGGCTTCGACGCGTTTGCCGGCGTCATCAAGTCGGGCGGCAAGACGCGCCGCGCGGCCAAGATGGTCATCCTCAACGCCGAGCACCCCGACATCGTCGAGTTCATCAACTGCAAGGTTGAGGAAGAGAAGAAGGCGTGGGCGCTGATCGATGCCGGCTACGACGGCTCGTTCACGGGCGTGGCCTACGGGTCGGTGTTTTTCCAGAACTCGAATAACTCCGTGCGCGTCACCGACGAGTTCATGCGCGCGGTGCTCGACGATGGTGAATGGCAGACGCGGAGTGTGACGACCGGCGACGTGGTGGATACGTACAAGGCGCGCGAGCTCATGCGGCAGATTGCCGAAGGCACCTGGATGTGCGGCGACCCCGGCATGCAGTTCGACACCACGGTCAACGACTGGCACACGTGCCCGAACACGTCGCGCATCAACGCGAGCAACCCGTGCTCCGAGTACATGTTCCTGGACGACTCGGCGTGCAACCTGGCGTCGATCAACCTGATGAAGTTTGTGGATGGCGAGGGGGAGTTTGACTTCACCGGCTTTGAAGCCGCGTGCCGCACGTTCATCACGGCGCAGGAAATCCTGGTGGACAACTCGAGTTATCCGACGCCGGCGATTGCGCGCAACAGCCACGCGTATCGCCCGCTGGGTCTGGGATACGCCAACCTGGGCGCGCTGCTCATGTCGCGCGGCATGCCCTACGACAGCGACGCCGGTCGCGATTATTCCGCGGCGATTACCGCCATCATGCACGGCGCGGCGTTCGCCCAGAGCGCGCGCGTGGCGCGTGATCACGGCGGTGCGTTCCCCGGCTACGAGAAGAACCGCGAGCCGATGCTGCGCGTGATGCGCAAGCACCGGGCGGCCATCAAGGACATCGACAAAACCCACGTCCCGAAGCCGCTGATGAATCGCGCGAAGGAAATCTGGGAGGAGTGCGTCGAACTGGGTGAGGCGCACGGCTATCGCAACGCGCAGGCCACCGTGCTGGCGCCGACCGGCACCATCGGCTTCATGATGGACTGCGACACGACCGGTGTGGAACCGGATATCGCCCTGGTCAAGTACAAGAAACTTGTCGGCGGCGGCATGATGAAGATCGTCAACAGTACCGTGCCGATGGCGCTCAGGAAGCTCGGTTACTCGCAGCCGCAGGTGGCCGACATCCTGGCCTACATCGACGAGCAGGAAACGATTGAAGGCGCGCCCCACCTCAAGGACAAGGACGTGGCGGTGTTCGACTGCGCGTTCAAGGCCATGAAGGGCACGCGCTCGATCCACTACATGGGCCACATCAAAATGATGGGCGCCGTGCAGCCGTTTATCTCGGGCGCCATCAGCAAGACGGTGAACGTGCCGAAGGCCGCAACGGTGGAAGACATCGAACAGGCCTACATCGATTCATGGCGCATCGGCGCAAAGGCCGTGTCGATTTACCGCGATGGCAGCAAGCGCACGCAGCCGCTCAATACGTCGAAGGCGGCCGTGATGCGCGCCGGGGTGCTCGAAGCCGCCACCGAAGCGGCACCGATGCCCGCGCGTCATCGGCTGCCCGACGAGCGGAATTCGATCACGCACAAGTTCGACATTGCCGGACACGAGGGCTACATCACCGTGGGCCTGTACGAAGATGGCATGCCGGGCGAGTTGTTCCTCACGATGGCGAAGGAAGGGTCCACCATCTCAGGCTTTGCCGATGCGTTCGCGCAGGCCATCAGCTACGCGCTGCAGTACGGCGTGCCGCTGCAGGACCTGGTGGACAAGTTCAGCCACGTGCGTTTTGAGCCGGCCGGCATGACCAAGAATCCGGACGTGCGCTTCGCGAAGTCCATCGTGGACTACATCTTCCGGTGGATGGCCGCGAAGTTCCTGTCGCCCGAGGCGCAGTATCGCGCAGGCGTCAACGTGGCCGAAGTGGTCACGACGCCCGAACAGCTGACGCTGGACGTGGCGGCGCTTGCCGCCGAAGCGGCGAAACCCGCGACGGCGCCTGCGAAGGCAGCGTCGCTGGCCTCCAAGTTCTCGTCCATGCAGAACCAGGAAGACGCGCCGCCCTGTACCACGTGCGGCTCGATCATGGTCCGCTCAGGCGCGTGCTACAAGTGCGCGAACTGCGGCACGACCAGCGGTTGCGCGTAAGACGCGCAACCGGTCGTCGGGGTCCCGGAGTCCAGGAGTCCCGGGGGCAGGGAACATGTGGTTCGGAGGTCCCGGGCTTCAGCCCTGGACACGCGCCTTCAGACCACGGTCAGGATTTCGCGGCTGCCCGTGCTGTACAGATCCGTGTAGCCTTTCATCTTTTCCCGGAAGGCCTCGTCGGTCGCGTATCGCTTCATGTTGGCCTCGAACTCGCCAATGTTGGCCGCCTCGTACTCGAGGATGACGCGATTGAAGTCTCCTGTGAGATCGGTGAACACGCGGAACGAGGTGAAGGCTGCGTGGATGACGCGGCCTCCTTGAGCTGTGCGGCCAGCTTGCTTGCGGATCCCGGTTTGGCAATGAAACAGTTCCCAACGACGATCATGGCGTCCTCCTTCTGGGAAAGGCCGAGAGCCTAGCACGGCCGTCGCAGGTATAGAATCCGCCCATGTCCACTACTCTTCGGGAATTCCTCTCGCGCGCGGCTTTGGCGGCCGCCATGGCCGGGGTCGGTCCGGGCGTCGCCTCGGCGGTGTCTGCGTTCGCACGGCCTGTTCCGGCCGGGCATCATCCTGCCGGCTGGCGCCGGTGACTGGGCCGACGATCGACGCTGCATAGTCCTTCGACACGAGCTGGCGCACATCCGCCGCCGCGACGCCGGCATACAAGTGGCCGGTGAACTGCTACGTGTGATCCAACCCTTCAAGTGAGCATCAGCGTCCGCCATTGGCCACCCGTCAACCCTTGAGAGGAGAATTGTCGCCATGTTGCAACAACGGAAAAGTCGTCAGCCATTGACCCGGGGAGGCTGGACACTCGCCGCGCTACTCGCGCTGGGCGTCAGCCTGCCGGTGGCGGCCATCGGCCTCGCGCCACAATCAAGCGCCGGCGCGGACAGCTCGGTGGCAACCCTCGACAAAACGGCCACAACCGCTGCAGTCGCGAACAGGAAACTTGGGTCGTTGCAAACCACGCTTTCGGGCCACATACAGGACCAGACCGGTGGCAGGATACCGGGCGCGACGGTGACGGTCACCAATCAGCAGACCCAGGAACTGCAGACCGCCGTGACGAACGCGCCGGGAGCATTTCAGTTCGCCAACTTGCCGGCTGCGACCTACGAGTTGGTGGCAGAACTGCCCGGTTTCCGCAGGGTCCGCCTGCCCGTAGACCTGTCAGCGGGCGCTTCGACCATTCTCACCATCACGATGCCGATAGGTGCGATGTCTGAAGAATTGCATGTGGTGTGTCAGGCGCCGTCGTCGTCCATTCTGCAGATGTTCTTCCCGACACTCTCAGCGCAGGAACCAGCCACGCCCATCCGTATCGGCGGCAGTGTCAAACCACCGAAAAAAACCAAGGACGTCCGCCCTGTCTGCCCCGCTGGAAGAGTGACGGGCGAGGTGGTGGTGCTGCTCGAGGGCCGCATCGGCGTCGACGGATTCATCGCCGAGATCAAGCCCCTGGCGAACTCAGACGCCGTGCCGGCCGCGTTCACTGAGTCTGCGACGGAGGCCGTTCGTCAGTGGGAGTTCACGCCGACCCTGCTTAACAACGTGCCGGTGGAAGTCACTATCACGGTCACCGTGGTGTTCAAGGGCGCGTAGAGGGCTGCTCAGACCGTCCGCAGCCGTTCCGCTGCGGCCTGAAGCGTCTGGTCTTTTTTTGCGAAGCAGAACCGCAGGACTGGGCCACCCGCATCCTTGTGGTTAAACGCCGAGCAGGGAATCGCGGCCACACCGTGCTGAGCGATCAGTTGCATGGCGACGTCTGTGTCGCGGTCGCGGGTCATCGCCGAATAGTCCATCAATTGGAAGTACGTGCCGCTGCAGGCGAGCGGCCTGAATCGGGAACCCTCGAGCAGGTGCAGAAACAGATCGCGCTTGGCCTGATAGAACGCGTCGAGCCCGGTGGCGCCAGGGTCGCGCGTCACGAACTCCGCAAACGCCACCTGGGCCGCCGAGTGTGCGGTGAAGGTCACGAACTGATGAATGCGCTGAACCTCAGCCAGGATGGCCGCCGGGGCCACCGCGTATCCGATCTTCCAGCCCGTGGTGTGGAACGTCTTGCCGAAGGAACTGATCACGACGGCGTGTGATCGCAACTCCGGATAACGCAGCAGGCTCTCGTGGCGTCGTCCGTCGAAGATGATGTGTTCATAGACCTCGTCGCCAATGAGCAGAATGTCGCTGCCGTCCACCAGCGCTGCAAGCTGGTGCATGTCCTCGGGCGTCCAGGTCATACCGGTCGGGTTGTGCGGCGTGTTGATGAGGATGGCTCTAGTTCTGGGTGTGATCGCGCGTGCCACTTCGTCCCAGTCCACCCGGTAGTCGGGATAACGCAGTCCAACGAACACCGGCGTGCCGCCAGACAGCAGGATGGCTGGCACGTATGAGTCATAACATGGCTCGAAGAGCACCACTTCGTCGCCGGGCCGCACAAAGGCGGTCAGCGTCGAGTAGAGCGCTTCGGTGGCGCCACACGTGACCTGAACCTCTGTCATTGGATCCACAGAGGCGCCATAACAATGCCGCACCTTCGCTGCAATCGCGTCGCGAAGCGCCTGGACGCCGGGCATTGGTGCGTACTGGTTGTGCCCGTCGCGCATGGCCCGGGCCACGGCTTCAACAAGCGCCGGGTCGCAGTCGAAGTCAGGAAAGCCCTGCGACAGGTTGATCGCGCCATGCTCGTTCGCCAACCGGGTCATCACCGAGAAGATGCTGACGCCGATGGCCGGGAGCTTCGAGGACCATTGAAGACTGGGCGTGTTCATGACTCCGCCAGACGATCGCTCAGCCGTGCCACACGTGCTGGTGTGTGAACTTTCGCCGCGGCCTCCGATAGGGCTTGCTTGACTTCGTTGGGCAACGAACCAAGGTCACCGTCGTCGAAGTAGGAGAGCGCCTTCAAGGTGACGAGCGGTGCGAAGTCGGCGTACAACGCACGCGCTGCCCCGAGCGCCTGCGGCAATGACACGCCGTATGCCAGAAGCGTCATCAGATCGAGGTAGTCTTTGCGCTCAGCTCGGATCTGAACCACTCGCACCTTCTGCGCGGCCAGGTCCAGCAACGATGCCACGCGTACACCGTTGTCGGCACAGACAGAGACCTCGCCGACTCGTCCAAGCGGAAGACCTCCAAAAAACGACACCTTCACGGGACCTGCCCGGTCAACCAGGTATGTCGCCGTTGATGGCGCTGCCCGAATCAGTTCCGCGTGTGTGAGAAACGAAAGGGCGTCGCGCAGGGAGTGAGCATCCAGGGGGTCGTTCGAAAAGAAGTCAAAGTCCTCCGACTCACGACTGCCGGTTCGCAATGCGAGTGCGGTTCCGCCGTACAGCACGAAGGGTGAAGGGAGGCCGTCACGAAACTCGTCCCACAGGCGCCGCTGCGCTGCCGGGAGGATATCCAGTTTGGCCGCGAATGTGCTCACGATAACTGTCGGGATGGTTCTGGGCCGGCGGGTCCAAGGCCCAGCCGGTGGTGCCAGTAATGCCACGACCGAGGATCGAGGATCCCCGGCGATGCGGTCCTCAGAGCATGCCGCAGTCGGTCAGGGCCGAACGTGTCCTCGATGTAGTTGACGTCAGCGAGGTCTCCAAGTGCCATGACTCGGCAGAGAAAGTCATCCTCGCGCGCCAGGACCCGGTCCGGAGTGTCCCACCAGACCACCCGTGACGCGATGCGCAGCAACTCCCGTCTCATGGCCACAGCTTAACGCAGGACGTTGGTTGCCGCCTCGGCGCCTGGCGGCTCGCGGAATGGCTCCATGGGAATCGCGACGTACTCCACGTCCAGCACCTCGAGGTGCTCGGTTTTCTTCGGCGCGTGTAGGACCACGCGGTCGCCAGCGCCGGCCTTCATGAGCGCGCGCGCGAGTGGCGACCTCCAGCTGATGTAATTGCGGTTGACGTCCACCTCGTCGATGCCCACGATGCTGACGACGTGCTCCTGACCGTCGGGGTCTTGATAAGTCACGGTGGCTCCGAAGAAGACGCGCTCGGCCGCCGACGCCGGACGTGGTGCGGCCGGGTCCACGACCTCGGCGGCATCGATCCGCTTGGAGAGGAAGCGAATACGGGAGTCGATCTGGCGTAACCGCCGCTTGCTGTACAGATAGTCGGCGTTTTCGCTCCGGTCGCCGTTGGACGCGGCCCACGCCACGACCTTGGTCACGGCCGGCCGTTCCCTCTTCATCAGGAACCGGTGGGCGTCCCTCAGGCGCTGTAACCCTGCCGGCGTGATGTAGTTCTTCAGCTTCGGCCCCGGCGCCTCGCGCACGGGTTCTCGCAGCGGCCGCTTGGTTCTTCCTACCGCCATCGCTTCGCCCACGTGAGCAGCGGTCCAGTCAGCGCCGTGGTCACCAGCGCCATGATCACGAGCATCGCAAAGATGCGTGGCGAGAGGATGCCGAGGTCATAGCCGATGTTGAGCGCGATGAGTTCCATGAGGCCGCGCGTGTTCATCAAGACGCCGAGGGCAAAGGCGTCCGGCCGCGGCATCCCGGTCCATCGCGCGGCGACGTAAGTGCCGCCGATTTTTCCGGCAGTGGCCACCAGGATGATCGCAGCGCAAATGGCCCAGCCCTGCAGGTCGTTGATGAGCGTGATGCTCGTGCGGAGGCCGGTCACGACAAAGAAGAGCGGCAGCAGAAAAACGGCGCTGAAATCCTCGATGCGCACGACCATCTGTTGCCGCAACGTCCCTTGCCTGGGCATCACCACGCCGGCCAGGAACGCGCCGAACAGCGCATGGATGCCAATAAGTTCGGTGGTGAGCGCACTGACGAGCATCAAGGCCAGTGCGGCCACAAGGACATTCTGCCCAAGGGGCGCCTCGGGGGAACTTCCCGATCCCATCCATCTGGGCAGCAGCCGCCGCACTCCGACGAGCATGACGATGGCAAAGACGGCCACGCGGACCAAGGTCACGATCGATCCCGCCCAGGCCCCTTCCTGCGTGACCGCCACGATACCCGCGAGCATGATCCACGCAGTGACGTCACCTACAGCGGCGCACGTCAGCGCCATCACACCCAGGGCTGTGGCCGACAACCCTCGCTCGTCGAGAATTCTGGCGAGCACCGGAAATGCCGTGATGCTCATCGAGATGGCCATGAACACGGTGAACGACGCGGGGGTGGCGTCGGGGCCCGCCAGCGAAGGGAAGAGCCAGGGTGAGAGCAACGCGCCACACAAGGCGGGCACGACAATGCTGGCGTGGCTGATGACAAGGGCCGCCGGCGTCTTTTGTCTAAGGTGGCCCACATCAACCGTCATGCCTACGACAAACAGGAAGAGACAGACGCCGATCTGACTCAGGAGTTGGAGCGTTCCAACGGATGAGGCAGGGAACAGGGTCTGGAACACGCCCGGTGCTATCCACCCCAATAGCGACGGGCCGAGCAGGACGCCTGCGGCGATTTCACCGATGACTGCGGACTGTCCCAGTCTCGCAAACAGTAATCCGGTCACCCGGGCCGCCACGAGCACCGTGACCAACTGGAGCAAGAGCTGGCTGAGGGGATGCAGGGAGGCGAACGACATAGGGGAGGATATCCAAAAAAGTGGGGCGGCTCACCACCGCCGGACCGCCCCGCAATAACCTGCGGCCTTGAGACCCAGGCCGCGCGACGTTCGGAAAGAGCCGCACGAAAATCCCGATCCTCAACGCTCCATCCTCAACCCTCAAGAGAGGCGTCGATTGACGGAGTGCGATTAACTCGTCACTCCGTTTTCGCCGACGTTCCCCGTCCACCACGTCGGCGTCCTCGGCGACGGCGCTTGCGACGGCCGGAGTCACTGGGCCCGGACCCGTCCGCGACTTCAGGGTCTGGCGCAGGCGCCGATGCGCGTAACGCGGTCCACGCCGCCAGTTCCTCGGGCGCGTCGGTGAAGATCTCGAGCCACAACAGCGCATCGCGGAACGCGGGTCGTCCCGGCAGGCTGCGCGTCAGGCGAGGCGACGGCTCGGGCTCGAGCATGCGCGGCACCATACTCACAATCTGGCCGAGCCGATCGATGTCGCGACGCGCGATCGGCAACATGCCGAAGTGCACGCGAGTATCGGTGGCCGCGCCCGGCGCCTTGCGCGCCATGAGTCCCGCCGGTACCAGCAGCGCGCCCATCAGGATCGCGTTGGTCAGTTCCGGCGGCGGCGCATCGAAACGACGCCGATACGCATCCAACCTCGCCAGCGAATCCCACACATCGTCTGGCGGGTTGCGCAGCTCGGGCGTCATCAGCTCGAGCAAGCCCAGACTGTCGAGCGTGCGGAAGCTGGCCTCGGCATAGCCCGACCGCAGAATCTTGTAGTACTCCTCGAGCAGGCGGGGCGCCGCGGCCTTGCCGATGAGGGGCTTCAGTGTGGCAATGGCGTCAAGTACCAGCTCGTCGAGTGTGAAGCCTAGGCGCGCGCTGAACACCGCCGCGCGAAGCATGCGCACGGGATCCTCGACGAAACGCACCTTCGGATCACCAATCGATCGAATGACGCGCTGCTCAAGATCGCCAAGCCCACCAACGTAGTCGATGATCGAATACGTCGCGATGTCGTAGACCAGGGCGTTCACGGTGAAGTCGCGCCGGAACGCGTCCTCTTCCGGCGTGCCAAACGTGTTGTCGCGCCGGATGATGCCGGCCTGGTCATCGCCTCCCGCGGGCTCGGGCGACGATGCGACTACGACCGGCGCGTCGTCAGCTTCGTCGGGAAGCGGGTCCGGCACGTTGCGCCGGAACGTGGCCACCTCAATCGTCTTCTGCCCGAACTTCACGTGCGCCAGGCGAAAGCGGCGTCCGATGATCCAGCAGTTCCTGAACAGCTTCTTGATCTGGTACGGATGCGCGTTTGTGGCGATGTCGAAATCTTTTGGCCGCCGGCCCAGCAGTAGGTCGCGGACACCGCCGCCAACGAGGTAGGCGTCGAAGTGACTTTGCTGGAGGCGATAGAGCACCTTGAGCGCGTCGGGGTCAATGTCGCGCCGCGAAATCGTGTGCTCGGCGCGGGAAATGATGACGGGCTCAACCACGAATCGGAATTATACGGGCCAGCCTGAGGCCCTCCGAGCACGCAGATGCCAGATTCTGCCAATAAAGCGTTTAGATTGAGATATTTACAGCGGAAAACAAATAACCAAAGCCCGACAGGAAATCCCGAAATTCCTAAGGTTTTGCCGCATTCCAATTTGGGCCCGATCCCACGTCCACGGTGAGCGGTACCGACAGAGGAAACGCGTTCTGCATCGTGTCGCGGACCAGGTTTGTGATCGCAGTCACATTTGCGACAGGCGCTTCGAACAGGAGTTCGTCGTGCACGGTCAGAATCATGCGGCTGGGCGTGGTGGCACTCGCGTTGTGCTGCACGAGCGCAGCGGCCACATCGATCATCGCCTGTTTGAGGATGTCGGCGGCTGTGCCCTGGATGGGCATGTTCACCGTTTCGCGTTCGGCCGCGGCGCGAATCTGGCCGTTGCGGCTCGTCAACTCCGGCATCAGCCGCTGCCGGCCAGAGATGGTGCGCACGACGCCCGAGACGCGCGCGTCCTCCAGCGTCTTGTCGATGTATGCGCGGACGCCGGGGAAGCCCGCGAAGTACGCGTCGATGAACTCCTGCGCGGCCTGCTGCGGCACGCCGATGTCCTTGGCCAGCGTAAACGCGGTCTTTCCGTAAAGCAGTGCGTAGTTGATGATCTTCGCGCGGCGCCGGAGTTCGTGCGGGTCCAGTCCGCTGTTCTGCCCAAACACCCGCTCGGCCGTGCGGTCGTGAATATCTTCGCCGTCCTTGAACGCCTGCACCAGTGCCGCATCGCCAGATAGATGCGCAAGTACCCGAAGCTCAATCTGCGAGTAGTCGGCTGAAATCAGCGCGAATCCAGGCTCGGCTACAAATGCCGCACGAATCTCGCGCCCCGCTGCCGTGCGCACCGGAATATTCTGCAGGCCGGGGTCGCTGCTGCTGAGCCGGCCCGTGGCCGCCACCGCCTGATTAAACGTGGTGTGCACGCGGCCCGTGGCGGGGTTGACCATCTGCGGCAGCGCATCCACGTATCCGCCCTTGAGCTTCTGCACACTCCGCCACTTGAGCACCAGTCCCGGCAACTCGTGTATCTGCGCCAACTCCTCAAGCACGTCCACCGCCGTCGACATGGTCTTTGTCTTGCCCGTCTTTTTCGACGAAGGGAGTTGGAGGCGGTCGAAGAGTACTTCGCCCAGTTGCTTCGGGGAGTTGATGTTGAACTCCATGCCGGACAGCTCGAAGATGCGTGCGGTCAGGCCATCAAGTTCTTTCTGCATCGACTCCGACAGCCGGGCCAGGGCTGCCACGTCGAGCCTGACGCCCGCGCGCTCGATGTCGGCCAGGATGGGAATGAGCGGCCGTTCCATGTCGCGATAGATCCCGTCGAGCGCGGCCTTCTTCAGATCGTCGCGCAGGCCGTCGGCCATACGCAGAGGCAGGTCGGCGCGTTCTCCGGCGAAGTTCAGAACCGCTGCGGCCGGCACTGCGTCCTCGGTCACACTCTTCGCCCCGCGCCCCGTCACGTCCTCGAGCTTGACCGCGCGGTACCCGGTGCGCGCCAGAGCCAGTTCGTCGATGCTGTGGCTCGAACCCGTGGCGTCCACAAGGTAACTGGCCACCATCATGTCCAGGTCAAGTCCGCCGAGCGGCAGACCGGCGCGCGCGCACAACACCGAGATGGTTTTCAGGTCGTGGCCAATCTTCGCGATCGCGGAGTCGGCAAACGTCGCCCCCAGCCGTGCCGTCACGTCGGCCACGCGCAGGTTCGGCGTCTCGGTCAGGCCCACGTGATTGAGCGGGATGTACCGGGCACGGCCCGTGGCCGTGGAGAGCGCCAGTCCCACGAGCGTGGCCTGAATCGCCGACGCGTTCGTGGCGACCACGCCGATCGAGACCAGGCCGGCTGCGCGAATGTCCTCTGCAATCGCGTCGAGTTCTTCGGGCGATTGCACGATCGTGTAGTCGTGGGTGGATGTGGCCGCAGTCGGGGCGTAGTCGGCCGTCATCGTGCGGAAGCCGAGCGAGGAGAACAGCGCGTAACACCGCGCGACGTCAGGCCCGCGGTACCTCAGGGCCTCGGCGTCAAATTCGATTGGCACGTCCGTGCGAATCGTGGCCAGCACGCGACTGGCGCGCGCGTCGGCGGCATGCTGCGTCAGCGCCTCGCGATAACGCTTCTGGGGCAACCCTGACGCGGCTTCGAGCAGCGCGTCGAGCGTGCCGTGCGTGCCGATCAATTCCTTCGCGCCCTTTTCACCGATGCCCGGCACGCCCTTGATGTTGTCTACGCTGTCGCCCATCAGCGCCAGGATGTCCACCACCTGTTCAGGCCGTACGCCGAACTTCGCCACAACCCCCTCGGCATCATACCAGGTGCCTTCGTCTTTGGGGTTGTAGATGCGCAGGCCATCGGTCACGAGCTGGAAGAAGTCCTTGTCGGCCGTGACAATGGCCACTTCGAAACCCAGAGCATGGGCCTTCACCGCCAGCGTCCCAATCACATCGTCGGCTTCGAAACCCTCCGAGGTCAGGTTCGGCACGCCCATGGCTTCGCACGCGTCGTGCACGATGGGCACCTGTTCGGCAAGGTCCGAGGGCATGGGTGTGCGGTTGGCCTTGTAGTCGGCCAGCAGGTCGTCGCGAAAGGTGCGGCCGGGGAGGTCAAACGAGGCCACGAGGTAATCGGGATGGTTGTCGGCGATGAGTTTGCGCAGCATGTTCGCGAAGCCGTAGATCGCGTTCGTGGACTTGCCGTCGGGCCCGGTCAGGCCCCGAATCGCG
Source organism: Acidobacteriota bacterium (assembly GCA_009694745.1). Taxonomy (GTDB): domain Bacteria; phylum Acidobacteriota; class Vicinamibacteria; order Vicinamibacterales; family SCN-69-37; genus SYFT01. The sequence goes on along the minus strand of SHUF01000006.1, from coordinate 51,511 downwards.
TGGTAGGCGCGATACATCTGCGAGTTGCCGTCAATCAGAAAGAGGCGCGGCATGAAGGTCCGAAGAATGTATATCATTCGTGCTGTGCGTGTTTGCGTCGCGAAGCCATCCCTCCTGCTGGCCGTTCTTGCCGTTGTGGCCATGCTGGCGACGTCGTGCAGCAATCCGCTGGTGCGGCAGTACGAATACGACGAGCAGACCTATTTAGGGATCGACGGTTCGGCCACCATCGTGATTTCCGCGTCGGTGCCTGCGCTTGTGGCGCTGCACAACCTGCCACTCGATCCGTCGCCGTCATCCCGCTTCAGCAGCGATGATGGGCGGAAGGTGTTCGAGGCAGCCGGATGCCCGGTGACACGCGTCGGCCGTCCCTGGCGTCGCAGCGGGCGGCGATTCGTACAGGTGCGAATGCAGGTGCCCGATGTTCGTAAAGCGTCGGCGTGTGGTGCACTTTCGTGGTCGGCGTACGGGTTTGAGGTGACGCCGCAGCAGATTCGGTACACGCAGACCGCCGGTGCGGCCACCGGAACTCCGCCGGCAGGGCAGAACTGGAACGGCAGCGAACTGGTGGCGTTCAAGCTGCACTTGGCGAGCCGCGTGACTTATCACAACGTGCGACGCCTCGAGGACGGGACTGAAGGGGATCTCGAACGCGGCAACATCCTGACCTGGGAGCAGCGCCTGACCGATCGGTTGGCGGGTGCGCCGGTCGTGATGGAAGCGCGGACGGAAACTGAATCCATCCTCTATCGCACCGTGTCGCTCTTCGCCGGGGCGTTTGCGGCCGCCGTGGTGCTGTTGATCCTGCTCATCTGGTTCACCATTCGCCGCGGACGCGCGCGCCTCAAGACGTTCACGACGTAGCAGACATGCCGGGTCTTCAGACCCGGCTACATGCCTCCGTTGGCGAGGCGCAGGTTCTGCGTCTTTTTCTCGCCCTCAGAGAGCGAGACGCGCATCGCGGCCGCCGCGAGTTGTTCGAGGAAGCCGGGGTCAAACCACTCGCCCGGTTCCACATCCGTGACCGCCACGATCATGTAGCTGCCGGGCGGCAGGTTGCGCGTGGTGAAACGGCCATCCGTGCCGGGGCGCACCGACACGATCCGCCGCGATTGCGGCTGCCAGTACTGCTTGTCGGACGGGAACACGATGATCGAATAGTCGGATGTGGCGGCGCCTGTGGCGTCCTGCAGCGTGCCGGTGAGTTCCGTGGACTTGTCGGCAAAGGTCACCACCGCATCAGTGATCTTCGTACCCGGCCCGACCACCAGCGGGAAGTCTAGGCTGTCGCGACCACCGGCCATCGCCGATGCCAGTTGCCAGTTGACGGCTGTGCCCTGCGGCGTGGCCGCCGCTCCGGCGCCGCCGCCTTGACCCGTGCCGCGCAGCGAATAACGTCCAGGCGGCACACCCTGCAGCGTGAACCGGCCACTGGCATCAACTGAGGCCGCGGGGATGCTGCCGAAGTCGACCGCCGGCGCACCGACAGTAACGAGATTGACGCGCAGCCGTGTGAGATCGCTCGGCGGAGCGCCAACGCCATCAAAGGCGACGCGTCCCGAGATGGTCATGCCCGTCTGCAGTTGCAGGCTGACACCGGATTGGTCCGTGCCATCCACCGCGACGTCGGCCATCGCCCACAAAATTTGAGGCGCGGGACCGCCCTGGCCGCGCCCGCCGCCTCGTCCACCACCGCGAGCACCGACTGCGGGGACTTCCTGTTCCGGTGTAGCCGGGTCTACCACACGCACCTGGCCCCGCGCGACTACTGAGTACTGTCCGGGAATCACATTGCGGAAGGTGAAACGCCCATCCTGCCCCGCGCGCGCGGTCATCGTGCCACCGGGCAAGCCGGGTAGCGTGTCTTTGGGCACGAGCGTGATTTGTATGCCGGTCGGCGTGACACCGTCGGGACCCGCAACAACCCCGCCCACTTGGGCGGTCTGCGTGAGCTGCAATTGGAAGTCCACGCCGAAGCGCTCCTGGCCGGCCACAATCTCAACCGTGGCCGCACTCGACGGCGATGTTGACCCCGGATAAAATACCGGCGCGTACGCCGCGGTCGGCTGTCCTTCGGGATTGAGTTGCTGCTGCAGTTGTTCAAGCGCCTGTTGTCCGCGCCCGCCGCCCATCTGCCCGATCAAGTCACCAAGCTGCGTGCCACGACCGCCCGCGCCTCCGCCGCCGCCCAGCATCTGCGTCATTTGCTGCACGGCCGCTTCGATCTCATTCGCGATGGACACCTGCAGCGCGCCTGAGCCCTGATTGCGAGGCTGCGCATAGACGATGTATTTGCCGGGTCGCAGACCGTAGACGCGATACATGCCCCGGTCGTCGGTGGTGTCGTTGCCGGCAGACTCCAGTCGCTTCTCGCCAGTACGAATCACTTCCCGCATCGCGCGCACGGGTGTGCCGGGCGCCGGCTCACCGTGTTCATCCAGCACGATGCCGGTGACCACGCCGCCTCTGGGCAGTGAGATGGCTTTTGCTTCGAGCTTCTGGCCGTCGGCAAGTTGAATGGGGGTGCCCGCGCGGCCCGGCGCCTTGGCGCCGTAGGCGATGTTCACGTAACCGGCCTTCGACGTATTCACGTTGTAACGCCCGGCGGGGAGCAGCGTAAACACAAACCGCCCCTCATCGTCAGTCATCGTCGTCCGCTGGCCACGCAGTTCCTGCCCGGTGAGGTTGACCTGGGCGCGCCGGACGGGAGTGCCGCTGTCACCAGTGACCACTTGTCCCAGAATCATGGCGGTGCCGGCAACTTGCTGGGTTTGCGCGTCGCGGGCCGGCTGGTTGCCGCGGCCGCCGGCCTGCTGGGCGTCAGCGACGGCCAGAAATACTGTCGCGGCCAGGGCCGCTGTCAGTCCACGGAACGCGATTGTGCTGTGCATTGCAGATCCTCTGGCGTCGTTTCGTCAGGTTAGCTTACGCTCACGGGGAAATACTAGTTTAGACCGGCAGGGGGCCGGAGTGGTAAATTGGCCCGCTATGGGGTCGTCGCTATTTTCCGCCAAGCCGTCCGTGCTGCGATGTTCGCGTTGTGGCCGTTTTGTGGACTGGGCCGATGCGCGGCTCCAACTGGTGTGCGGCTGCCGGCCACACGTCGAACTGCCCCCCGTGATTGTCCGCCCGTGCGAAGACGCCGAGCGAACCGCGGTGCTGGACCTCTTCCAGCGCGACTTCGGCAGCACACGCGCCGGCGCGTTTGATGCGGAACACGCGCTGGTGGACATGCCTGCGCTGGTGGCTCTGGTGAAGGGCGATCAACTGGCCGGCGCGCTGGCGTATCGCCTCACTGAAGATGCGCTGCAGATGCTGGCGCTTGCCACCGACCCCATGTGGCAGCGTTCAGGGGTGGGTGGCCACCTCGTGAACGAAGCGGAGCGACTCGCGAAGGAGGCCGGTCGTCATCGTGCGGTGATCGCAACATCCAACGACAACCTTCCGGCGCTGTACTTCTACCAGCGCCAGCAGTACCGCATCACGTCCATCACGCCGGGTTCGCTCATCCCGCGCGCGGCCGGACGCCCCGGCTTTGCCGGCATCGCGGTGTGCGACGAGATTCGGTTGGAGAAAGACCTTTAAGCAGGACCTAGTGCAGTAGCTGATCCACGAGGGCGATGGTCAGTAGCCCGAGGGCGATCAGGATGACCTGGCGCACGCTGGTGCTGTTGGTCTCGCCGCGGTGCAGGTGCGGGATCAGGTCGGCCATCGCGACATAAAGAAAATTGCCGGCCGCGAACGCGAGCACGTAGGGCGCAACGTTCGGCATCGCGGATCCCAGCAGCAGCATGGCCAACGCGCCCGCTACGCCGCCGAGCGCCGACGTTGCATTGAGCATCAACGCTTTCTTGCGCGAGTATCCGGCCGACAGCAGAATTCCGAAGTCGCCGGCCTCCTGCGGAATCTCGTGGGCGATGGCCGCAAGCGCCGTGCTGATTCCCAATGGCACCGAGATCAACGTCGTGGCCGCGATCGCCACGCCGTCAACAAACGTATGCACCGCGTCGCCGATGATCACAAGCGTCACGGTGCTCTCATGCACCTTACACTCCGCGTCGTCATGACAATGGCGAAGCAGGACGAGTTTTTCGAGAACGAAAAAAGTAAGGATGCCCCCGAGCAGCGCCGCGAAGGCGCGTTGTGGCGACAGGGTTTCAAGCGCCTGCGGCATCAACCCGAGTGCGGCAGCGCCCAGAAGCGTGCCGACGGCGTACGACACGAGTGACGGCACTACCCGGTTGCGGACCTCGGGGCCAAAGAGGAGGAGGATGCCGGCGACCAGAAGGCCCCCGACGCTGCCGGCGACCGAGAGTCCGAGCGCTGCGGCCCAGACAAGAGATGAATCAGACACGCGCGACTAGGGTATCGCGTTAGCCGGCAATAAATCCCTTGCGGGCGCGAATGGTGTACGAGCCCTTCTTCACCCGCACTTCGATGGTGTGCCAGCGCCCGTCTTTTGGCGCGGCGGAGTTGTAACCCAGGAAGTACTGCTGGCTGAGTTCACTGGCGATGCCGGCGGTGGCCGGGTCCAGGTCCTCCGGCGAGTAGATCATTTCAGTCCGACCGCCGCTGTCGTCGGTCATCGCGCGGAGCGCGGTCTCGTTGGCGCGGTCCCTGCCGGAGCCCCCCGAATTACTGCTGCGCGGCGGCGCGCTGCGCGTGGGAGCGGGCGCGGGAGCCGGTGGCGGTGTCGTGACTTTGCGGCCAGGAAAAGGAGACGGCGAAGGGGGTCGGCTTGCCTTCTGCGGGGCTGATGGCTGGCTGTAGGAGCCGGATCCGCCCGATGCTTCGATGCCGACCGCATAGACCAGCACTTCGCTCTCCTGAATCAGCCGCGTCAGTTCATTGACCTTCATGCGGCTGTTGGTATCGTTGCCGTCCGAGATCACCACCAGCGCCTTCTTGCGTTTTGTGCCCTGCTGCGCGCGCGGAATGGCCTCGGCCACGGCGTCGTACATCGCTGTGCCGCCTCTGGGCTGCAGGCCCGAAAACTTGCGGCTGGTCGCGCGCCGGTCGCTGGTCCACGGTTCTACCAACTCAGGACGATTGTCGAAGCGATAGAGAAACACTTCGTCCTCTGACCCGAGGAGATCATTCAGAAACCTGTTGATTGCGGCTTGCGCCGCCACCCATCGTTCACCCACCATGCTGCCGCTGGTATCGACGACGATGCCGAGGCTGACGGGGACACGTTCGGTCTCGAAGTGTGATGTGGGCTGAAGGACGCCGTCTTCGTAAATCTCAAAGTCGTCGCGCGTCAGGCCCGGGACAAACCGGCCGCTGCTGTCGGTGACCGTCGCGGTGACGTTGATGAGATCGACGTTCGAGCGGAACGAGAAGCCCTCGGCCGTCTGGCCCGCTTGACCTTGCTGGGCGCGAGCTGGGGCGAGTGCGAGAACAACCGCAACTACGGCACAGAGCAAACGCATGTCAGCGACCGTCCGCTACTGGGGCCGCGCCTGCCGTGGTGCCTTCAATCGGTTGCCCGCGTCGATCGACGTGGGCGACGACGGCGCCGTCTACAGAGCGAAAGCCCACACGGAAGCGATTGACGCCAGACACTTTCGGCAAACGCACCACAAACGGTGATTCCGCTCCTGGCGCGAGCGTTGCGAATTCCAGGGCAGCTTTGCCCGACGCGAAGTAGTCGCCTTGTGCGTTGAAGACATAGACCACAGCCATGACTGGTGGCGCAGGCCGGCCGTCGCGCGGGTTTTGCACGAGGCCGGTGATGACAAAGTCGGATTCCTCGAGGCGGTGACTCAGAGAGAGTAACTCGAGCGGTGGCGCATCGGCGGGCCGCGCTGAACGTTCAGGTGCAGAGGCACTGTTGTTTTGCGCCACTCGGGCTGCGATCGGGCCATACAGTCCATAGACCGTGCCGGCGCCGAGCGCGACGAAGAGAACAGCCACAAGAACGGCCACCCACGAGCGCGATGGCGCCTCAGTGCGGCTCACGGTGGCGAACACCGGCGGCGGCATGGTGGCGTCCTGCCAGCGACGTTCGGGTTCGGCTTCCTGCGGTGCCGCCTCGGGCTCAAACGCAAGTTGTCGCAACATGGCGGCTCGCGCATCGGTGCGCTGACGGTCGCCGCGCAACAGTCGCCACGCCACCACGGCCATGGCGATTGCCAGGGCCAATGCTCCGACCAATGTCATCCACAACGTCCATTCCATGGTCTTCTCTCCCTCCCGTCCGCTTACCGCAGTGCGAAACCTACGGCCACTTCCACCAGCACATCCACGGCCGCGCCCTTGCGGCGCGCCGGCGCGAAGCGCCATTGCTTGACCGCCGCAATGGCCCTCTGGTCCAGCCCCGAGCCGAGCGTGCGCATCAGTCGCACATCACCGACAGCGCCATCGCGCCGGACGACAATTTCCATGACCACATCGCCTTCAATGGCGCGCCGGCGTCCTTCGTCGGTGTAGACCGGCTTCACTTCGCGACGGAGCAGTGGCGGTTCGATGCCGCTGCCAGGGCGAAACGGTCCGCCACCCGTGCCGCCATCCGAACCCTCGCCGATTCCCGCGCCGTTGCCTTCGCCAAGTCCCGTGCCCTGGCCCGAGCCCGCGCCTCCGCCTGTGCCTTTGCCCTGGCTCGTTGAGGGGAGCGCCTGAGAATTGAGCAGGCCGGCCTGGTCGTCCGTATCGACGGCCATCGGGGCCACAGGCGCCTGAACCACCGGCATCGGTTTGGGTTGTTCCGGCGTGGGAGGAACCCGAATCGGCTGTACCGGAGTGGGCCGCGGCGGCGGCGTGGGGCGCGTCACTGGACGCGGCGGTGGCCGGTAGGGTGGTGGCTTCGGTACCGGGACGCTGACTTTCTTGGGCGCCGGCGCCGGCGCCGGTGCCTTGGCCTTAGCCGGAGGTGGGGGGATCGGGATCGCCGTTCCGCCACCCCCGCCGCCTCCGCCGGGACCGGGGAGCATCAGGAACACCATGCGGACCGGTGTCGGGTCTTCGATATGCGTTTCGGTGTCGTTTGCCTTGAGCAACCCGAGTGACGAGGCGACCAGCAGCAGGGCGACAAACGCCGCGTGCATCATGCCCGACGCCGCCAGAGGCAGGCTGCCTTTACGCCGCGTGGGACGGAGCAGTGTGATGGGCGCCCGACCCACTTCGCCATTGGCGAACCCGCGAACCAGGCGCACGGCATCGGCCTGCGACATGTGGCCGTTGACCACCAGGATCTGTTCGGATTCGACTACGGCGAGGACCTGGTCCACCGGCACGGCAGCCGCCATCGCAACGTCCCTGAGCGAAAACACCTCCACCTCATGCATGTCGGGCCTGGAGACGCGGGAAAATAGGGGGACGGGTGTGATTTCCGCAGAAATGGCGCAAAGAAAACGACCTCTGAGGTAGTTTTTGTGGGGCTACGAAAAAACTACCTCAGAGGTCGTTTTCTTTGCGCCCGTCCCCCTTAAACTCCCCGAATGACTCGTGCGGCGATTGTGACCGGGGCTTCTTCTGGTATCGGGCGGGCTACGTGCCTGAGGCTGGCGACAGAGGGAATGGCAGTGCTGGCAGTGGGGCGAAACGCGGAGGCCTTGCTGGCGGTCTGTGACCTCGTGGTCGCCGATGGCGGTGAGGCCGAGGCGGTGGTCGCCGACGTAACTGACGCCGACGCGCCGCGCCAGATCGTCGAACACGCGACGACAAAGTGGGGCGGCGTGGACGCGCTCGTGAACGGGGCGGGCATCATCGCGTCAGGTAGGGTCGCCGACACGGCAGACGACGCGTTCGACGCGATGATGGATGTCAACCTGCGCGCGTCGTTCCGGCTCATTCGCGAAGCCACGCCGGCGCTGATGGCGCGCAAGGGTTCGGTGGTGAACGTTTCAAGTGTGGCCGGGACGCGATCGTTCCCCGGTGTGCTGGCATATTGCGTCAGCAAAGCTGCCGTCGATCAGCTCACGCGATGTGCCGCCCTCGATCTCGCGCCGCACGGCGTGCGGGTGAACGCCGTGAATCCCGGCGTCGTGGTCACAAACCTCCATCGTCGCAGCGGGATGGATGAGGCGCGTTATGCCGCGTTCCTCGAGCATTCGAAGGCTACTCATCCGCTGGGCCGCCCCGGCACTCCCGAAGAGGTGGCCGAACTGATCGCATTCCTCGTGTCGCCCGCGTCGGGCTGGATCACGGGTGAGACGATCGCAATTGACGGCGGCAGGCACCTGACCTGTCTGCGTTAGCCCATGCCCTTCACCGCCTCGAAGTAACGCACGCCCTCGACTTCGGCGAGCAGTCGCGCGGCTCGCAGCCCGGCGGCGCCAAGCACCGCGACAACCTTATCGGCCGGCTCGGCAGAAGTATCAGCATTGCGGACGAGACCGAACAGTCCCGGGCGGCTCACATGGTCCAGCACCACAATGCGGCCACTCGGCCTGACCACGCGAATGGCCTCGCTCAGCACCTGGGCAGCCTGACCATCGAGTGCACGCAGGCCCTGCGTGATGACTGCAACGTCCCAGTGGCCCGTATCAAAAGGCAGCAGTGTCAGCGGGGCGTCTTCGAAGTCCACGAGGCCCCCGGCCGCGGCCGCGGCAGCCGCCACCTTCGCGTCGGCCCCCGCGCGCCGATCGACCACCGTGGTTTGTCCGTTCAGGCTGGTGATGACGCCCACGGCTCCGGCAAGGTCCGGCATGCCGGCGCCGCAGAACAACACCCGGTCGCCGCCCTTCACCCCGAGCATGGCCACGGCCGGTGCAAATGGCCGGTCTCGCGTTCGCTTGATCAGCTTCAGGATCCCTAGTTCCGTAAACACGTGTCCTCCCGGGCCGTTCCTACCCCAGATGATATAGTTCTCTGCCGTGAATACTGGTCTCTCCCTTGCTCCCGCCGACGGCAAACTCGGCATTCTTCTCGTCGGTCTGGGTGCGGTCAGCACCACCACCATTGCCGGTGTCATGGCTATCCGAAGAGGCCTGGCCAAACCCATCGGGTCGCTCGCCGAAATGGGCACCGTGCGCGTCGGCAAACGTACCGAAGGGCGTTCACCCGCCATTCGTGACTTTGTGCCGCTCGCGCCCCTCAACGACATCGTCTTCGGCGGATGGGACATCTTCGAAGACAACTGCTACGAAGCCGCCAAACACGCCGGCGTGCTCGACGAGAAGCTGCTCGATCAGGTGAAAGACGAATTGTCGGCCATCAAGCCGATGTCGGCTGTGTTCGACCGCCACTACGTCAAGCGCCTCGACGGCCCCAACGTCAAGAAGGGCAAGAACAAGAAAGACCTGGCCGATCAGCTGGTCGCCGACATCCGCAAGTTCAAGGCCGACAACAACTGCGCCCGCGTGGTGCTCATCTGGGCCGGGTCCACCGAAATTTTCCTGACCGAGCAGGCGTGCCATGCGACGCTGGCGGCGTTTGAAAAGGGATTGGTGGACAACGACCCCGCGATTTCGCCAAGCCAGATCTATTGCTATGCGGCGCTGGCCGAGGGCCTGCCGTACGGCAACGCGGCGCCCAACCTCAGTGCCGAAGTGCCGGCGCTCCGTGAGTTGGCGAACAAGACCGGCTCGCCCATCTGCGGCAGCGACATGAAGACCGGCCAGACGCTGATCAAGACAATCATCGCGCCCGGCCTGAAGGCCCGGTTGATTGGCGTGGCCGGTTGGTACTCCACCAACATCCTCGGCAACCGCGACGGCGAAGTGCTTGACGACCCCGAATCGTTCAAGTCGAAGGAAGAGAGCAAGAAAGGCGCGCTCGACTACATCTTCCAGCCGCACCTCTATCCCGATCTCTACAAGGACATCTCGCACGTCGTGCGCATCAATTACTACCCGCCGCGCGGCGACAACAAAGAGGGCTGGGACAACATCGACATCTTCGGGTGGCTCGGCTACCCGATGCAGTTGAAGATCAACTTCCTGTGCCGTGACAGCATCCTGGCGGCGCCGATCGTGCTCGACGTGGCGCTGTTCCTGGACCTCTCCAAGCGCGCCGGGTTCAAGGGTATCCAGGAGTGGCTCTCGTTCTACTTCAAGAGCCCGATGCACGCGCCCGAGCTGTACCCCGAGCACGACCTCTTCATCCAGTTGATGAAGCTCAAGAACACGCTGCGGCACATGCGCGGTGAAGAACTCATCACGCACCTCGGTCGCGAATACTACGACTGATTCACACCAACAGAAGGACGCCCATGGCCCGTTTCCAACCCGCACTGCTCGGCGGACTCTTCATCGGTGTGTTGTCGGCGCTTCCCATCATCGGGTTCGCCAACGCCTGCTGCTGTCTGTGGGTGATCACCGGCGGCATGCTCACGGTCTATCTGGAGCAGCAGGCCACTCCCAAGCCAATCGAAACGTCGTCTGCGGCATTAAGCGGCCTCATTGCCGGCGCGGTTGGCGGCCTCATCTCCAGCCTGGCGAGCGTTCTGACGCTCCGTCTCACCGGTGGCGTGCAGCAGGACGCCATTGAGCAGGCGCTCTCAAACATCCCCAACATGCCGCCCGAGACGATGGAGATGATCCGCGGGTTCGCGATCGGACCGTCGCTTGCGCTGGTCATGGTGGCCATCACGGTGCCGCTGTATGCCGTGTTCGGCATGCTTGGCGCTCTGCTGGGAACCGCGTTCTTCCGCAAGAAGGCCACCCCGGACGGGATGGTCGGGCCGACCGCGTGAGCCCGACCGAACCACGCGGGCCTGAGGTCGACGCGCTGCTCAATCTACTAAATGAGCAGCGCGTGTTCGAACCTTCCGCGGACTGGCGCGCGTATGCGATCGCCAACGATCCTTCCGTCTACGAACGTGCCGCAGCGGACCCCGAAGCCTTCTGGGCGACATTTGCCGCTGAACTCGAATGGTCGCGCCCCTGGACCCAGGTGCTCGACTGGCAGCCGCCCCACGCGAAGTGGTTTGTCGGCGGCCAGCTCAACGCGAGCGTCAATTGCCTCGATCGTCATGTGCGGACGTCGCGTCGCAACACCGCCGCACTGATCTGGGAAGGTGAGCCGGGCGACCGCCGCACACTCACATACTGGGACCTGTACCGTCAGGTCTGCCAGTGCGCCAACGTCCTGAAGTCGCTTGGTGTGACGAAGGGCGACCGCGTCGCCATCTACCTGCCGCTGATTCCCGAACTCGCCATCGCGATGCTCGCCTGCGCTCGGATCGGCGCCGTGCATTCGGTGGTCTTCGGCGGGTTCAGTGCCGAAGCGCTGCGCGACCGGATCAACGACGCCCAGGCCTCGTTACTCATCACCGCTGATGGTGGCTACCGCCGCGGACAGATCGTGCCCCTCAAACAGACCGCCGATGAGGCGCTCACAGGCACGCCTTCCATTCAGAACGTCCTGCTCGTGCGGCGGCAGCCGGGTGAGATGTTCCCCGTGCACGTCAAGGAAGGCCGCGATCACTGGTACCACCGCCTGATGCAGGATGCGTCCGCAGACTGTCCTGCCGAACCGATGGATTCGGAGGACATGCTCTACATCCTCTACACGTCAGGCACCACCGGCAAGCCCAAGGGCATCGTGCACACGACGGGCGGCTATCTGGTCGGCACGTACGCCACCACCAAGTGGGTGTTCGACCTGAAGGACACCGATGTGTTTTGGTGCACCGCTGACATCGGGTGGGTCACCGGCCACAGTTACGTGGTGTATGGGCCGTTGCAGAACGGCGCCACGGTCGTGATGTATGAGGGCGCGCCCGACTGGCCGTCGAAAGATCGCTTCTGGGAAATTGTCGAGCGCTACGGCGTCACCATCTTCTACACCGCGCCGACCGCGATTCGCGCGTTCATGAAGTGGGGCACCGAGTGGCCCGCGAAGCGCGATCTTTCGTCCCTGCGCCTTCTGGGTTCGGTCGGCGAACCCATCAACCCCGAGGCCTGGATGTGGTACCACGAGCACATCGGCCGGCGTCGCTGTCCTGTGGTGGATACCTGGTGGCAGACCGAGACCGGTCACATCATGATCGCACCGCTGCCTGGCCTGACATCGCTCAAACCAGGCTCGGCGACCAAGCCGTTTCCCGGCATCGTCGCGGAGATTCGCACCGGCGGGGGTGTGGCCGTCGCCAAGGGAGGCGGCCTCCTCGCGCTGACCACTCCCTGGCCCGGCATGTTGCGCGGCATCTACGGCGACCCGGCCAGGTTCGTCGATCAGTACTGGACTCGCTGGGACGACGGGGTGTATTTCACGGGCGACGGCGCCCACGTGGATGAGCAGGGTGATTACTGGCTGCTGGGCCGCGTGGACGACGTGCTGAACGTGGCCGGGCATCGGTTGGGCACAAGCGAACTGGAGAGTGCGCTGGTAGACCACCCTGCCGTGGCGGAGGCCGCGGTGGTGGGGCGCCCTCACGAAATCAAGGGCCAGTCGATTGCCGCGTTTGTGACGGTGAAAGAGGGAATCATCGCCACCGCCGGGCTGAGTGACGAACTCAAGGAACACGTGGTTCGAAAGATCGGCGCCATCGCCCGCCCAGACCAGATTCTCTTCGCGGCCGACCTCCCCAAGACCCGATCCGGAAAGATTATGCGGCGGCTGCTGCGGGACGTGGCCGAAGGCAAGGCGCTGGGAGACACCACTACGCTCGCGGATCCGAACGTCATCCGGCGTCTCAAGGACGAGTATGAAGCGCTTGAGTCCTGACGCCGGCTCTTGGCTGGCTCGCGCTTGTAATGGCGAAATGCCACAAATGTCCGAAATGGCGAAATGTCTACATTGCTCGAATTTGCCAATTTGGGAATGTCCAAGGCGATCAATGAAAGAGTGACCTTGGAGCTGCAGATTCAACCATTGGAGGGCCAAGATATTCGGGCATTCGTGGCATTTCGCCATTAACACGGGGGCAGGAACGCCCCTCCCCCTAATCCCGTATAGGCTTGAGTCATGGCTTTGATCGAAACCACCAATCTGTGGAAGACCTACGTGATGGGCGCCGAAGAGATTCATGCGCTCCGGGGGGTCTCGATCTCCATCGAACGCGGTGAATACGTGGCGATCATGGGGCCCAGCGGTTCAGGCAAGTCCACACTCATGAACCTGATTGGTTGCCTCGACACGCCGTCGCAGGGCACCTACTCGCTCAACGGCAAACAGGCGGGCCAGATGAGCGACGACGAGTTGGCGCGCATCCGGAATGAGGAAATCGGGTTTGTCTTCCAGACGTTCAACCTGCTGCCCCGCGCCACCGCGCTCCACAACGTGGAGCTGCCCCTGATCTACGCCGGGGTCAGCGCGAAGGTGCGCCACGAGCGCGCCAGCACGGCGCTCGACAAGGTGGAACTGGGAGATCGGAAGACCCACAAGCCCAACGAATTGTCGGGCGGCCAGCGCCAGCGTGTGGCCATTGCCCGGGCGCTGGTCAACAACCCCTCGATCGTGCTCGCCGACGAACCCACCGGGAACCTGGATTCAAAGACCGGCGTGGAAATCATGAACTTGTTCGAGCGCCTCCATGAAGCTGGCAATACGATCATCCTCGTCACGCACGAGCCAGAAGTGGCCGCCCACGCCCATCGCTCCATCCACATCCGCGACGGCCAGGTCGAAAAAGACGTTCGCCGCGTTGCTTAGATAGCCGCGAAGTGGTCCGGCGCCACTTCGCGCAACGCCATCGGCTGATACGCCTCGTGCGCGAAGGGAATCCTCTCCGTGCGGTCGGCCGGGTCCACACGCGGCACCGCTGAGAGAAGGGTCTGTGTGTAGGCGTGTGCCGGGTTGGTGAAGAGCTCGTTGGCGGGCGCACTTTCCACAATACGGCCGCGATACATCACCGCCACGCGATCGCACACCTGACGCACCAGGCGCAGGTCATGCGCAATGAACAAGTAGGTCAGACCGAGTCGGGCCTGTAGGTCCTGCAGGAGGTTGACGACCTGCGCCTGCACCGAGACGTCCAGCGCCGAAACCGGTTCGTCCGCGATGATGAGCGACGGATTGAGCGCCAGGGCGCGGGCCAGTCCGATGCGCTGGCGCTGACCGCCGCTGAATTCGTGCGGGAACTTCGAGATCTGCGCAGGGTCGAGGCCCACGAGACCGAACAGCTCAGCCACCCGGGCCTTGCGCTCCTCGCGCGTGCCGATGCGATGGATGATGAGCGGCTCCTCGACGATGGCGCCGGCGCGCATGCGGGGATTGAGCGACGAGTAAGGATCCTGAAAGACGATTTGCAGGTCGCGGCGGGCGCGGCGCAGGTCTCCTGCGTTGAGCGCGGCAAGGTCGGTGCCCTTGAAGATGACCTGTCCCGATGTCGGTTCGATCAGCCGCAGGATGCAGCGGCCAGTGGTGGTCTTTCCACAGCCGGATTCACCAACCAGGCCGAATGTTTCGCCGGGCCGCACATCGAAACTGATGTCATCCACGGCGCGCACCGTGCCGCCGCTGCGCAGCCATCCGCCGCGGCGGAACTCCTTCACCAGATGCGAGACCTGCAGGAGCGGCGTCATCCCCGGCCTCCTGCAGCAGGCTGGTGCAGATAGCAGCGCACCGAGCGGCCGGCGCTCTCAACGCCAATCGGCGCGGTCACACCAGGCGGAATGGTGTCGCACACCGGAAGGCGATCGACGCAACGCGGCGCAAACGCGCAGCCCGGCGGGAATTGTCCGAGCGACGGCACCGTGCCGGCAATCGCGGTGAGGCGCCGGCCATCGGCCGAGCCAGGCAGGCACGCCAGCAGGCCCCGCGTGTACGGATGCGCGGGCGTCTTGAACACATCGGCAACCGGGCCTTCTTCCACGATACGCCCGCCGTACATGACGGCCACGCGGTCGGCCATTTCGGCCACCACGCCAAGGTCGTGCGTGATCAGGAGCAACGCCAGGCCAAGAGAGGCGCGCAGCTCTCGGAGGAGGTCGAGGATCTCGGCCTGGACGGTGACGTCCAGCGCCGTGGTTGGTTCATCGGTAATGACCAACGAAGGCTCCGCGCACAACGCCAGCGCGATCATGGCGCGCTGGCGGAGACCGCCGCTGAGTTGGTGGGGATATTCGCCGGCTCGCCGCTCGGGATCCGGGACGCACGCTGCTCGAAGCCATTCGATCGCACGGGCGCGCGCGGCTCGGCCATGGGCAAGGCCATGCACGGTCAACGTCTCGGCAATCTGCTGGCCGATTGTATAGACCGGGTTGAGGGCCACCATCGGTTCCTGAAACACGAACCCGATCCGGCGGCCGCGTATGGCCCGCAGTTCACTCTCGTCAAGGGTCAGCAGATCTCGTCCGTCGAAGATGATCTCGCCCTGCGTGATACGTCCCGGGGGCATGACCAGGCGAAGGATCGACAAGGCCGTCACCGACTTGCCGCTGCCCGACTCGCCGACTAGGCCGAGTGTCTCACCGGCGCTCACGACCAGTGACACATCATCGGCGGCGGCCACGTCCCGCCCGTCCGGCAGGGTGAAGACCGTGCGCAGTCGATCGACGCGCAGGAGCGGGGCGTCAGACGTAGAGTTCACTGTGTTCGCCAAAGACGCCGCGAAGCGTATCCGAGATTTCGCCTAGGGTCGCGTGGGCCTCCACAGCCGCCAGCACCGGCGGCACGAGGTTCATCGTTCCTCTGGCCGCGCCAGCGAGTGCTTCAAGCGCCTGAGTGCAGGCCTGCCGGTCACGGCGCGCCCGCACCGCCGCCACGGCCGCCCCCTGTCGCGCCTCGCCGTCAGGGTCGAGCTGCATGACTTCGATCGGCGACTGTTCGCCGGTGTTGAACTGATTCACGCCCACCACGATGGTCTCGCGCCGATCCACCCGCAGTTGCGCCGCATACGCCGCATCCTGCACCTGGCGCTGAATCTGTCCGGCCTCGATGGCCGCAATGGTGCCTCCCGCGTCGTCAATGCGCGCGATGAGTGCCCGCGCCTCGCCGGCAATGGCGTCGGTGCGTTCCTCGATCGCCCAGGACCCACCCACAGGGTCCACGGTGTTTGCCACGCCCGTTTCTTCCGCGATGATCTGCTGCGTGCGCAGCGCCAGGCGGGCCGCATCCTCAGTGGGAAGGGCGAGTGCTTCGTCGCGGCCGTTGCAGTGCAGCGACTGTGTGCC
Organism: Acidobacteriota bacterium; assembly: GCA_009694745.1. GTDB lineage: Bacteria > Acidobacteriota > Vicinamibacteria > Vicinamibacterales > SCN-69-37 > SYFT01. Next base: position 35,510 of record SHUF01000006.1, on the reverse strand, counting down.
GCCCAAGATGGCCGCCATCGCCTGCAGCGCCACCCGAACGATGTTGTTGTCGGGTTGCTGAGCCGTGAGCGTGGATCCGCCCGTCTGCGTGTGGAACCGGAGCTGCTGGGCCCGCGGGTTCGTGGCGCCAAACCGGTCGCGCATGATGTGGGCCCACAGCCGGCGCGCGGCGCGAAACTTCGCGACCTCCTCGATGAAGTCGTTGTGCGCGGCGAAAAAGAAAGACAGCCGCTGGCCAAACTGGTTGACGTCAAGGCCGGCCGCCAACGCCGACTCCACATACGCGATGCCGTTGGCCAGCGTAAACGCCACCTCCTGCACCGCCGTCGATCCCGCTTCGCGAATGTGATACCCGCTGATCGAAATTGTGTTCCAGTTGGGCAGGTCGCGTTCGCACCACGCGAAGATGTCGGTCACGATCCGCAGGGAATGGCGCGGCGGATAGATGTAGGTGCCGCGCGCAATGTATTCCTTCAGCACATCGTTTTGAATCGTGCCCGCCAGCCGCGCCAGCGGCACGCCCTGCCGGCGCGCCACCGCCACATACAGCGCCAGCAGGATGATGGCCGTCGCATTGATTGTCATCGAGGTGGACACGTCGCCCAGCGGGATGCCGTCGAACAGCGTGGCCATGTCGTCCAGCGAATCGATCGCCACACCGACGCGGCCGACCTCGCCGGCTGCCATCGGATGATCGGAGTCGTACCCCATCTGTGTCGGTAGGTCGAACGCGACACTCAGGCCGCTGACGCCGTTTGCCAGCAAGTAGCGGTACCGCGCATTGGACTCGGCGGCCGTCCCAAACCCGGCATACTGCCGCATCGTCCACAACCGACCCCGGTACATGGTGGGTTGAATCCCGCGTGTGAACGGAAACCCACCGGGAAATTCGGCTTCAGACATTCGTGGTGATTCTAGCAGTCCCACACGATGCTGCCGTTTTGGTACAATCCCCCCAGTTTTCCCGCTCTGGCGGCAGGGGAGGCCTTATGGATCCGGTAGTGAACCAACTTGCGCGAGACATGGTCGAAGCCATTTCGGCTGCGGTCGCCGACGACGCGCGAGTGGAGGCGTGTCTTGAGAAAGCGCGCGAGGCCGGATACGACCTGAAGGTGACGCTTGAAGCCGCCATCGGGTTTGCGAGCCGAACACCCGCGGATGCATCGCAGGCGGCGCGTGGCATGAAGGCCCTGCCTCCGGCGCGGCCGCCCATCGAAATCACATCCAACGACCGGCGGTTCCTCAAGTCGCTGAGGATCTCGGCCGACGAGCCCACCGAAAAAGAAGTGGAGTAGCGTTCAGGCGCCGGCGCGGCTCTGGTGCGCCACGGCCTCGGCCGCCTTTGCAGCGGCCGCTTCGTCCCCAAGGTAGTAGTGCCGGATAGGTGCCAGGTTGTCGTCCAGCTCATAGACGAGCGGGATGCCGGTCGGGATATTGAGGTCCGCGATGGCGGTGTCTGAAATGCCATCGAGGTGTTTCACCAGCGCGCGCAGGCTGTTGCCGTGCGCCACAATGAGCACGCGGCGGCCCTGATGAATCGCGGGTGCGATGGTGTTGTTCCAGAAGGGCAGGAACCGCGCCACGGTGTCTTTCAGTGATTCGGTGGCGGGGCAGTCGTCCGGCGCCAGTGTGGCGTACCGCGGGTCGTGTGACGGATGGCGTGGGTCGTCGTGCGCCAGTGGAGGCGGCGGGATGTCGTAGCTGCGCCGCCACAGGTGCGTTTGCGCGTTGCCGTGTTTCGCCGCGGTCTCGGCCTTGTTCAGTCCCTGCAGTCCGCCATAGTGGCGCTCGTTGAGCCGCCAACTGCGTTCCACCGGAATCCACAGCTGATCCAGTTCGCCGAGCACGATCCAGCACGTGCGAATGGCGCGTTTAAGGACGGACGTGTAGGCGATGTCGAAGGTGTCGCCAGCGGCACGCAGCAGTTCTCCCGCTGCGTGAGCTTCCTGTCGCCCGAGGTCGCTCAGGTCAACATCTTTCCAGCCGGTGAAGCGGTTTTCCTGGTTCCAGGTGCTCTGGCCATGCCGGAGCAGCACGAGTCGTTTCATCAGACGGTTCTCAGGTGCGCGAGGGCGCTGCGTCCCGCGTACGTGGCTGCGGTGCCAAGCGATTCTTCGATGCGCAGCAACTGGTTGTACTTTGCCGTGCGATCGGAGCGGCTGGCCGAGCCGGTTTTGATCTGGCCGGCAGCGGTGCCCACTGCGAGGTCGGCAATTGTGGTGTCTTCGGTTTCACCGGAGCGATGGGACATGACGCTGACGTACCCCGCGCGGCGGGCGATGGCCATCGCGTCGAGCGTTTCGGAGACGGTGCCGATCTGATTTAATTTGACGAGCAACGCGTTGCCGACGTGTTCGTCGATGCCGCGCCGCAGTATCGCCGGGTTGGTCACAAACACGTCGTCGCCCACCAACTGCACGCGGCTGCCGATGGCGGCGGTGAGGCGCGACCAGCCGGGCCAGTCACCTTCGGCCAGCCCGTCTTCCACTGAGGCGATCGGGTACTGGCGGGTCCAGTCGTCATACAGCGCAATCATCTCGTCGGACGAACGCCGGCCTTCGCCGGATTTCGCCAGGACGTAGGCGCGGGCGGCGGGATCCCAGAATTCACTGGCGGCCACGTCGAGGGCCACCACCATGTCGCGGCCGGGTGTGTATCCGGCGCGATGAATCGCTTCGAGCACCAGTTCAACGGCTTCGCGATTGGAAGCGAGGCTCGGCGCGAAGCCACCTTCGTCGCCCACGCCGGTGGCGAGGCCCCGCGCCTTGAGGATCCCGCGCAGTGCGTGGAAGGTTTCGGTGCCGGCTCGCAGCGCTTCCGAGAAGGACGGCAGGCCGATGGGCATCACCATGAATTCCTGAAAGTCCACGTTGGTGTCGGCGTGTGCGCCGCCGTTGAGGATGTTCATCATCGGCACGGGCAGGAGCGAGCCCGCGCCGGCGACCGGGGCGTCGAGCAGCGACACGATGTGTTCGCTCAAGGGGATGCCGCGCCCGGCGGCAGCCGCCCGCACGACGGCCATCGATACGCCCAGCAGCGCGTTGGCGCCGAGCCGGGCCTTGTTCGGCGTGCCGTCGAGCGCCACGAGCTGGGCGTCGATCGAACGCTGGTCTGGTGCTTCGCCCTGAAGCGCGGCGGCGATCTCCGTGTTGATGTGCGACACGGCTTTGAGCACGCCGCGGCCGAGGTAACGCCCCTTGTCGCCGTCACGAAGTTCGAGCGCTTCGCGGCTGCCGGTTGAGGCACCAGAGGGCACGGCGGCCCGGCCCTGTGCCCCGGTATCGAGGGTCACGTCCACTTCAACGGTGGGATTACCGCGGGAATCGAGGATTTGACGGGAAAAAATGCTCTGTATTTTCACGGTCGGCGGCAGTGTAACATGCAGACTAACAAGGGTTTGACTTGACTCGGATCGTGGCCTACCATGACATCTGAAGCAACCTGAAATGAGAGGGTGGATGCCCCGACCTGCCGCATCAATACTCGTTGTCGTCGCGGTCGTCACGATTAGTGCGTCACCGGCGATGGCGCAGCTTGCCCCCGCACCGCGTCCCGTCAGTGTGGAGGCGGCGGTGCGATCGGGTGTTGTGAGCGGCGTGGTGCGCGATGACCTCGGCCAGATCGTGGCGGGCGTGGCGGTGTCGGCCATCGGTACCATTCAGGCGCAGGCGCGGACGGATGCGACCGGCAGTTTCAATTTGTCTCTGGTGCCCGGCGAGTACGTGCTGCGGGCCACCCATTCGGGCTATGTCTCTCCCTACCGGGCCTTGGTGCGTGTGGGCGCGAGCATGCATCTCAGGCGGAACATCATCATCACGAAGTTGCCGGAGTTGCCCGAGCGGCGTGTGCTGATCGCGTCGGTGGGGCTGACTGACCCGGGCGAGGCGCCCGCACGTCCCGCCGCAGCCGCACCGCCCGAAAAAGGCAGCCTGCACGGGTGGTATCTCCGTCATCTCCCGCGTACCATCTTGCGCGATGAATCGGGACAGCGCCCACGCCGCACAGACTTGCCGTACCTTCCGTCGTTCGTCGACTGGGCCGTGGTCGAGTCGGCCCGCGCGGCGACGTCGTTTTTTGCCGACACGCATTTCAGTGGACAGGTCAACGTGTTGACCGCCACGGCCATGTCCACTGCTCAGGGCGGCCTTCCCGACCGCGACCCGCGCGGCATCGCGTACATGGCGGTGGGTGCGCCCATTGGCGTACACGGCGACTGGCGGCTGCGCGGCGCGTTGAGCACGGGCGGTTTGGCATCGTGGGTGGTGCTTGGCGAGTACGAAGCGCGCGACGTCCAGGCGCACGCGTTCAAGGTGGGGATGTCCTACGCAGCACAGCGGGCGGTGGACGACTTCGGCACCGCGCAGTTGACCACGCTAGGCGCCGGCCGCGCCGTGGCGAGTGTGTTTGGTCACGACCGGTGGCGTGTGCAGCCCGGCCTCGAAATTGATTACGGCCTGCGCCTCGACCGCTACGATTACGTCGTCGGCCAGGACTTCATCAGTCCGCGAGTCGGCTTCCGTCTTGGTATCGCGCCGAAGACATCATTCAGAGGTCTGGTCGCGAACTCGGTGGTCGCGCCAGGCGCGGATGAATTCCTGCCACCGCCCACGTCCGGTCCCTGGCTGCCGCCCGAGCGCACGTTTGCCAGCCTGGTGCCCGGGGCGCCATTCCGATCCGAACGCATACGGCGCTATGAAGCCGGTGTTGAGCACGACCTGGGTGCGATCGGACAGCCGATGGTCATCGGCGTGCGGTGGTTCCACGAAGACTCGCGCGATCAGTTGGCCACGATGTTCGGCGTGAACTCCTCCAAGGCCGTCGGGCACTACTACGTGGCGAGCCCGGGCAGCGTCCTGCTCGACGGGTGGGCGCTGCGCGCGGCTGGAAACGTCTCGCCGCTGGTCAAGGCATCGGTGGAGTACTCAATCAGCCACGCGCGTTGGGCGTTCGGCCCCGAGGCGGCCGATATCGCCCGTGTGATGCCGTCGGCGGTGCGTGCGGAGCGCGAACGCCTGCACGATGTCACCAGTACGCTTGAGGCCTCGATTCCTGACACGTCCACCATCCTGTCGGTGGCGTATCGCGTCAACAGCGCGTTCACGCGGCAGGATGCCGAAGGGCTCGCGGTGATGTTCGATGGCCGTTTCGCCGTGCAGTTGCGGCAGGCGCTGCCGCTGCGCACGCTCGGCGGCGGCCGGATCGAATTCATGGTGAGCGTCAGCAACCTCTTCCGCGATCCCCAGAATTCGGGCTCGTTTTATGACGAGCTCCTGACCGTCCGCACGCCCCGGCGGGTGCTCGGTGGTGTGCAGGTGAGGTTCTAACCCTCCAGCCTCGCACGGCCCCGGCTGGGGCGCTTCTTCTCCCGAATGTCCCGCCTGATTACCCACGTTCGTCTGTTGTTACGCATCGCGGTACCCGTCACGGTATCCACGGCGCTGATCGCGGTCGCGCTCGTCAACATGTTCGTCGTGCGCGACCATCAGGAGAAGGCCGCGATCGACGATGGGGTGTTCTGGACGAGTGACGGTGGTTCCGCCGTGCAGGCGTTCGAAGTGTCGCAAGGGTCACCGGCCGACCTGGCCGGTGTACGGAAAGGTGACACCCTCTGGGCGATCGACAACATCCCGGTGGAGTCCGCCGCTGATGTGGCGCGGGCCCTGGAGGGATTGCGTGCCGGCGGCGCCGTCACGTACGCCGTCTCGCGAGGCGCGGTCGAAGACCTGATTTCAGTTCGGTTGGCACTCGCCCCAGGACCTCCGTACGGTCTCTACTATTCGCTGGCGGTCGTGGGCATCTTTGCATTGCTGGTAGGCGCGTCAGTGCGGCTGCGCCGGCCCAACGACGCGGCCACGCTGCACTTCTTCTGGCTGACCGTCGCGTTCTTCGGCGTGTTTGCGTTCACGCACACAGGTGAATACACGGGTACCGATTGGTTTTTCTACTGGTCCAACGCGGTGGCCATGGTCCTGCTGCCGCCGCTGTTCCTGCACTTCGCCCTGGTGTTTCCAGAGCGGCCACAGGCCTGGATGCGTAGTGACCTGGGCCGCCGGACGGTGCCGCTCCTGTATCTGCCGGCGTTGCTGCTGGCCGCAGGTAGGATCACAGCGGTACGTTGGTTGCCAGGCGATGAGATGGTGCGGCGGCTCGCCCAGATCGAGAACATCGAACTCGCCTATCTGTCGGCGTGCCTGCTCGGCGGCCTGACGCTGATGATTCAGGCGCTGGGCCGCCTGCGCTCGATCACCGCCCGGCGCCAGATGCGATGGATTGTCTGGGGCTCTGGCATTGGCGCCGTGCCTTTTGTGACGACCTATGCCATTCCGTTCCTGCTGGGATGGAAGGTGCCGTACGGCGAGTACTCCAGCCTCTTGCTGGGCTGCATCCCTCTCGCCTTCGCATCCGCCATCGTCCGCTACCGGCTGATGGACGTGGAGGTCATCATCAAACGCGCGCTGGTCGTGTCGTTTGTGGGCCTCGTGCTGGTGGCCATCTATCAGGGCACGCTGGCAATGGTGGGCCTGCTGCGGCCGCATCCGCAAAACGACAACAACTTCTGGGCGCTGTTCGCGACACTGGTGGTGATGCTTGTGGCGCCGCGCTTGTGGAACGTGATTCAGGGCGGCCTCGATCGGCTCTACTATCGCGACCGCTACGACTATCGCCGGGCGCTGGTCACGTTTGCGCGCGAACTCAACAGCGACCTGGATCTGGAGCGCCTCAGTACGCGGTTGGTCGAACGCGTGCGCGAGACGCTGGTCGTGGATCGCATGGCGCTGCTCCTGACCGACCCGGAAACAGGCGGAGCGTTTGTCGCCGTGGCCACCGGCGGTACCGACAACAAGCCGATGGAGATCTCACGTGACTCCGCGCTCGGCCAGCGCCTGTTGGCCGGGCAGACGGTCAGCATGGACGACCCGCAGCCCCTGCGCCGCCTGATCGGCGATGAGGGGGAGGAGTGGCGCTTGGCGGGGTGGCATGCGTTTGTGCCTTGCGTCACCAAGCAGGCCACGATCGGCGTGCTCGCCGTGGGCCGCCGCGCCCGCTTCGAGCCCCTCTCGAGTGAGGACATGGCGTTGCTCGGCGCCGTGGCCAGTCAGGCCGCGACGGCGCTCGAGAACGCTCGGCTGTACCGCCAGTTGAGTCTGAAGGCGGATGAGATCGAGCGCCTGCGCCAGTTTGGCGACAGCGTCGTCGAGTCGCTCAGCGACGGCTTGTTTGTCATCGACCTCGACGATCGCGTGCTGCGCTGGAACCGGCGGCTGGAGCAGATGTTCCAGTTTGATCGTACGCGCGCCATCGGCCGTCGCATCTCGGCGTTGTTTCCCGCGTCGTTCGTGGAACTGCTGATGACGGCGCGACGCGAGACTCCCGAAGGCGCCACGCTGCAGCGCGCGCCGCTGACCTCCGGTCCCGCCGGCCTTGCGCGCCCGCTGCTCGTCAACGCCGGCATCGCGCCGTTCCAGACCACCGACGGGTCGAAGGCCGGCTGGATCATCGTGATTGAGGACATTACCGACCGCGCGAGCCTTGAAGAACAGTTGCGCGTCTCCGAGAAGATGGCGGCCATCGGGCTGCTGGCGGCCGGCGTGGCTCACGAAGTCAACACGCCGCTCACAGGTATATCGAGCTTCACGCAGATGCTGCTCGACAAGGCGGATCCGGCCGACCCGAAGACCCAGTTGCTGGAAAAAATCGAACAGCAGACGTTTCGCGCTGCAAAGATCGTCAACAGCCTGCTGAACCTGGCGCGACCTTCCGAGGGCGAGGCCGCGCCGCTCGACCTCAATGCGGTCATCAGCGATGTGTTGTCATTGCTCGAGCACCAGTTCCGCGGCAGTCGAATCCAGGTACGGCGTGATCTGGCCCTGTCGGCGCCGATTCGTGGTTTCGAGTACCAATTACAGCAGGTGTTCCTCAATCTGTTTCTCAACGCGCGTGACGCCATGCCAAAAGGTGGATGGCTCTCGGTGTCCACCTCCACTTCCGGCCACACGGTCACCGTCGAAGTGGCCGACACCGGTTCGGGCATTCCGTCCGAGCACATCTCGCGTATCTACGATCCGTTCTTCACCACCAAGCCAGACGGCCGCGGCACAGGCCTTGGCCTCTCGGTCACCTACGGCATCGTCCAGGAACATGCCGGTACGCTCACATGTGAGAGTGTAGTGGGGCAGGGGACGCGGTTTGTGTTGACACTGCCGGTCGCCCCCGCTGGCGCGAAAGAGGCCGTGGCCCACTGATGACTGATTCGCCCGCGAACGTTCTCATTATCGACGACGAAGAAATTATCCGAGAGGCGCTTGATGCGCTGCTCACGATGGATGGGTGTGTGGTGCGCACAGCCGCGACAGCGGCCGACGGCCTTGCACTGCTGGCTGACAACGACTTCGATACCGTGTTGCTGGACCTGATGCTGCCCGATCGCAGCGGCCTCGAGGTGCTGGACGAAATTCGCCGGAGCGACGACACGCTGCCGGTGGTCATGATCACTGCGTTCGGCACGATCGATACGGCCGTGCGCGCCACCAAACAGGGCGCGTTTCACTATTTCACCAAGCCGTTCAAGAACGATGAAGTGCTGGTGGTGCTGCACAACGCCGTGGAGCGTCGGCGCCTGCAGCGCGAGAACCTGGAATTGCGGAACCGGTTGAAGTTGGGCAGCCATCGCTTCGACCAGATCATCGGCGGCAGTCCGAAGATGCGAGCGATTTACGACCTGGTCGCCCGCGCCGCGCCAAGCCGCACGACGGTCCTGATTCAGGGAGAAAGCGGCACCGGCAAGGAACTGGTGGCGCAGGCATGCCATCGCCACTCGGCGCGCGCCGACAAGGCGTTTGTGACCGTCAACTCAGGCAACCTGCCGCCCGACCTGCTCGAGTCGCTGTTGTTCGGCCACGTCAAGGGCGCGTTCACTGGCGCAGTAACCATGAAAAAGGGCCTGTTCGAGATGGCCGATCGCGGAACGATTTTTTTCGACGAGATCGGCAACGTGCCGCTCGAGACGCAAGCCAAGCTGTTGCGGGTCATCCAGGCTCGCGAGTTCATGCGCCTCGGCGGCGTGGACACCATCAAGGTGGACGTCCGCATCATCGCGGCGACGAACGTAGACCTGCGCCGGACTGTGGCCGAAGGCAAGTTCCGAGAGGACCTGTTCTACCGCCTCAACGTCATCCCCGTCCAGATGCCCGCCCTGCGCGACCACAAAGATGACATTCCGTTGCTCGTGCAGCACTTCCTCGAAAAACACAGTGAGGATAGCCGCAAGTCGGGCTGGTTCGTCACGCCGGAAGCACTGGACTTACTCATGGCGTATGACTGGCCGGGCAACGTGCGCGAACTGGAGAACGTGATCGAACGCGCGGTTGTGTTGTGCCCTGAGCTGGAAATTGGCGTGGACCTGATTCCCGACCAGGTGCGGTTCAATCGCGAGTTCAAGGATGCGGACTTTGTGGTGCCGCCCGAGGGCATTCCGCTCAAGGAAGTGTTGTCGAACGCCGAGCGCCGTTGGATCGAATCCGCGCTCGAGGTGGCCGGTGGCGTGCAGAAGCGGGCGGCCGAACTGTTGTTCATCAAGCCGACCACCTTGAACGAAATGATCAAGCGGTACGACATCCGGCCGCGGCGCAGGCGCCAGGAACTCGACGATTCGTCTGAAACCTGACGCTGCTGTACACTTTAGCTTTTCGGCATGCTGACACTCCTTGGCGCCGCAGCGCTCTCTCCTTTTCGCCTCAAGCGTCTCCTCGAAACCCTGCGCGGTCACACCGCGGGCATCACTTCGCTGAATGCGCGATTTGTGCACTTCATGGACGTAGAGGGAAGCTTCGACGCGCTCGATCGTGACTTGCTCGAGCGCCTGCTTCACTACGGTCCCAGGCGCGCCGAGGTCGAGGAACGGGGAGCGCTCTTTCTGGTCGTCCCTCGCCCTGGAACAGTCTCGCCCTGGTCCAGCAAGGCGACTGATATCACCCGCAACACGGGCCTCTCGACAGTGCGACGCGTAGAGCGCGGAATTGCGTACTACATCGATGGAGACACGGGCGTACTGGCGTCATCGCGCCCTCAGATCGCAGCGGCGCTCCACGACCGGATGGTGGAACACGTGCTCGACCACCTGGACGATGCGGCGAGATTGTTTGCGCATGAGCCACCTCGCCCACTGGTGACGATTGATTTGCTGGGCGAAGGCCGCGAGGCGCTTGAGCGCGCAAATCGCGAGTTTGGCTTTGCCCTCGTGCCCGATGAGATCGAGTACCTGTGCGCGGCGTTTGTCGAACTGGGCCGCAATCCGACGGATGTCGAGTTGATGATGTTCGCGCAGGCGAACAGTGAACACTGCCGGCACAAGATCTTCAACGCCACGTGGACGATTGACGGCGCGGAGCAGGCGAAGAGCCTGTTCGGCATGATTCGCAATACGTATGAGAGGGGCGACTCATCTGATGTGCTCAGTGCGTACTCCGACAATGCGGCGGTGATTTGCGGGCACGACACACGGCGCTGGTTCCCTGATCCGACTACTGGCCAGTTCGGGTTTCACGATGAACCCGTGCACATCCTGATGAAGGTGGAGACACACAACCACCCCACAGCCATCGCGCCGTACCCGGGGGCCTCCACCGGATCTGGCGGCGAGATTCGCGATGAGGGCGCGGTGGGCATCGGCGCTCGACCGAAGGTCGGCCTGGTGGGCTTCAGTGTGTCGAACCTGCGCGTGCCAGGGTACGAGCAGCCGTGGGAGGAAGACCACGGCAAGCCCGATCGCATCGTGTCCGCGATGCAGATAATGATCGACGGCCCCCTTGGCGCGGCCGCGTTTAACAACGAATTTGGCCGGCCGGCCATTTGCGGATACTTCCGCACGCTTGAGCAGATCGACCGAGGGCAGGTGCGCGGCTACCACAAGCCGATCATGATTGCCGGCGGCCTGGGGAATATCCGCGAACCGCACGTGAAGAAACGCGACTTGCCCGCGGGGTCGCTGCTCGTAGTCCTCGGCGGCCCGGCCATGTTGATTGGTCTTGGCGGCGGCGCGGCATCGTCCATGTCGTCGGGCGCCAGTGACGCGGAGTTGGACTTTGCGTCGGTCCAGCGTGACAACGCCGAGATGCAGCATCGTTGCCAGGAAGTCATCGATCGATGCTGGCAGCGTGGGGACCAGAATTTGATCCGCTTCATTCACGATGTGGGTGCCGGTGGTTTGTCGAACGCGTTGCCTGAACTGGTGAAGGACGGCGGCCGCGGCGGTCAAATCGACCTGCGCCGCATCCCCAGCGCCGACGCCGCACTCTCGCCCCTGGAAATCTGGTGCAACGAGGCACAGGAACGGTACGTGCTGGCCATCGATCCCGCCAGTCTCGAGACCTTCCGCGAAATTTGCGAACGCGAACGTTGTCCTTTTGCGGTCGTGGGCGAAGCGCTCACCGACCCGCATTTCGAGGTGTCGGATTCGCAGCTCGGGGCCACCCCGGTGGATTTGCCGCTGTCGGTGTTGTTTGGCAAGTCGCCGAAGATGCGTCGGGCCTTCACGCGCGGGGCCGGCGCAGGGCCCACGTTGTCGCTCGATGGAATCACGGTCGCCGAGGCGGTTGAGCGCGTGCTGAGAATGCCCGCGGTTGGGAGCAAGGGATTCCTTGTCACCATTGGTGACCGCAGTGTCACGGGGTTGGTGAGCCGCGATCAGATGGTGGGCCCGTGGCAGGTGCCGGTGGCCGACGCCGGCGTGACGTTGACCGGCTATGACGCGTACGTCGGCGAGGCGATGGCGATGGGCGAACGCACGCCACTCGCCATGATGGACGCCCCCGCGTCTGGCCGCATGGCGGTGGCGGAGGCGATCACCAACATCGCGAGCGCACGCATCGCGAAACTGAGCGATGTAAAGCTCTCGGCCAACTGGATGTCGGCCGCGGGCCATCCCGGCGACGATCAGGCTCTGTTTGATACGGTTCGGGCCGTCGGCATGGAACTGTGCCCTGCCCTGGGCCTGGTCATCCCTGTCGGCAAAGACTCCTTGTCCATGCAGACGCGGTGGCAGGCTGCCGGTCGCGATCACGCCGTCACGGCGCCGCTGTCGCTGATTGTCTCGGCCTTCGCGCCCGTGCTGGATGTGCGCGCGTGTGTGACGCCTGTCCTGCGCACGGATGGATCGGCGGAATTGTTGTTGATCGATCTGGGCGCCGGGAAGAATCGGCTCGGATGCTCCGCGCTCGCCCTTGCCTGGAACCGGGTTGGCGGCGAGGTACCGGACCTGGATGATTCAGTGAGGCTGGCTGCGCTGTTTGACGTCATGCAGCGGTCCCTTGCCGACGGCCACGTGATTGCGTATCACGATCGGTCGGACGGTGGCCTGTTTGCCACGCTCGCGGAGATGGCGGTTGCTGGTCACTGCGGTCTCGACGTCGATGTCTCGTCTCTTGGCAGCGACCCGCTGGCGGCGTTGTTCAACGAGGAGCTCGGCGCCGTGCTGCAGGTGCGGTCAGCGGACGTGCCGGTGGTTCTCGAACGGTGTGCGATGGCGGGCCTGGGCGCGATGACCTATTGCATCGGCATCGCCGTGCCTGGCGCAACACTGCGAGTGAAGGCCGGCGGTCGGGAGATCTACAGCGCATCGCGCGTGGATCTCCATCGGGCCTGGGCCGAGCTGAGCTTTGCGATGCAGAGTCGCCGCGACAATCCCGACTGCGCCCGCGAAGAGTACGACGCTTTGCTCGACGGTGACGATCCCGGTGTGTCGGCGTCGCTGACGTACGCCACGGCCGAGGACCACGCCGCGCCATTCATTGCGACAGGCGTGCGTCCGCGCATCGCAATCCTCCGCGAGCAGGGTGTGAACGGGCAGTACGAAATGGCCGCCGCCTTCGACCGCGCCGGCTTCTCGACAGTGGACGTGCACATGAGCGACATCCTGGGCGGCCGCGTTGACCTGGGCTCCTTCAAGGGCATGGCGGCGTGCGGGGGCTTTTCTTATGGCGACGTGCTCGGCGCCGGCGAGGGGTGGGCGAAGACCATCCTGTTTAACGCCCGCGCGCGCGATCAGTTCGCCGCATTTTTCGCGCGCACCGACACGTTCACAGTCGGCATGTGTAATGGCTGCCAAATGATCTCGAACCTGCGCGAGCTCGTGCCTGGCTCGTCACACTGGCCGAGATTTGTTCGGAATCTCTCCGAGCAGTTCGAGGCGCGCGTAGCGCTCGTGCGCGTCGAGGACAGTCCGTCGGTGGTGTTGACGGGTATGCACGGCTCCCAAATTCCGATTGTGGTGGCCCATAGCGAGGGACAGGCAGAGTTTGGCGATGCGTCAGACCTGAATGCACTGGAGGCCCGACATGGCGTGGCCCTACGCTATGTCGACACCCGCGGCCGCCAGACGCAGCGGTTCCCGGCCAATCCCAACGGGTCTGCCGGCGCCGTGGCGGCCGTGTGCTCAGAAGACGGCCGAGTGACGATCACCATGCCGCACCCGGAGCGCGTGTTCCGCACCGTGCAAAACTCCTGGGCACCAGCCGCCTGGGGTGAAGACGGCGCATGGATGCGCCTGTTCCGCAACGCGCGGGTCTGGCTCGGGTAGAGATCAGGACCGTAGTTCAGCGTCGATGGCCCGGCCCAAACGGACGACGATTTCCGGTACCGCCTCAACATCGCTTTCGGTCGTGTGGAAGTTCACGATGCACGCGCGCAGCACATAGCGACCCCCGAGCACCGCATTCGAGACGAACGCCTCGCCTCCGCGCTGCAGTCGGCCCACCAACGCGCGATTGAGGGGCATCCAGGTGCGCTTCTGTGGCGGCCTCGCCGATCGTCGCGCGCAGGTCGGCCGGCACGTACCGAAAGGTGGCAATGCTCAGGGCCTGGGTGAACAACTCCAGCTCCGGATGACGATCGACCGCTGCAGCCATCATCTGAGACAGCCGGATGTCTTCCGCGATCATCGCGCGATAACCCGCAGCGCCCACGTGCTTCATCTGCAGCCATACCTTGAGCGCTCGAAAGCCACGTGAATTCTGTGGCCCGAGGTCCACGTAGTTCAGCGCGTGCTGGGCGAAGTGGTAATACGGTGGGTGATACGCGAAGGCCGCACGCAGAGCCTCGACGTCGCGCACGAGCGCGCAGCCGGCTTCGAGCGGCGCGTAGAGCCACTTATCTGGGTCCACCGCCACGGAGTCCGCCAGATTGAGTACGCGCAGATCATCGGGTGCCACAGGCAGCGCCGCGGCAAATCCACCATACGCGCCGTCCACGTGAAACCACATGTTGTGCTCCCTGCACAACGCGCTGATCTCCCTGAGCCGATCGATGGCTCCGGTGCTGACCGACCCGGCCGTGCCCACAACCATGAAGGGCAACTCACCGGCGGCGATGTCCGAGACGATCTGCCGCCGCAGGGCATCCACGTCCATGCGAAGGTCCGCTCCGGTCGGGATCCACCGAATGGCATCTGTGCCAATCCCCGACATGTCCGCGCCTTTCTGAATCCAGGTGTGCATTTCGGCAGACCCATAGACACGCAGCCTGCGCCCAGCGTCGCTTCCGGCGCCACGCGTGCGGACATCCCAGTCCGCTTTCGCTGCGCGCGCTACCAGGAAACACACAAAGTTCGCCATGTTGCCGCCACTGACCAGCACGCCGCCGCAGTCATCCGGATATCCAATGAACTGGGCAATCCATCGCACCGTTTGCGACTCGATTTCGGTGGCGGCGGGCGAGAGCGTCTAACTGCCGACCTTCGGATTCACCGCCGCGGCCAACAGGTCGCCGAGCATGCCGATCGGCGCGGACGACGATGTGATGTAGCCGAAGAACCTGGGGTGGCCGTTGAACAGCGAGTGGGCGAAGAGTCGATCAGTCGTCTGTTCGAGGAGTTGCGCCGCATCCATCCCCGCTTCAGGAAAAGACCCGTTTAACTCCAGCGCGTCGCGCACACCTGAAGGCGACCCGTCGGGGGTGATCGGTCCGTCAGGTAGTGCTTCCAAGCGAGCGGCGACCTGATCGACCAGTCGATGCCCGATTGTTCTGAACGTGGCCGGATCCATGGCCAACCCGGCGTTGCGGTTCCCGTGTCCCTTCATCGTCTAAATTTATCGCGACCGCTGACGGCCGTCACGGGGACGGCTCTGACGACCCCCCCCACCGCCGCCGTCCTGTCGGCCGTCAGGCTTGCCGCCCGATCGTCCATCGGGCCGCCCTTGCGGCCGTCGATCTTGCCGCTGTGCCGATGACGGCGGCGCCTGCTGGGGCCGTCGGTCGCCGCGATGCGGCTCGCGCGTGTCGTTGATTTCTCGGGTTTCGCGGCCCTCGCGCTGCGCCGGACGCAGGCGAGCCATCATGCGCTCGTACTTCGACAGGATGATGTCCCAGCGGTAGTTGCGGTTCACATGCGCCTTGCCGTTGCGGCCCATCGCCGCTCGCAGCGCAGCGTCGCGCGTCAGCAACTTGAACGCTTCCACGAATTCCCACTGGTTCTCGTAGTACAAGCCCGCATGGCTCCGGCGGACATGGTCAACCAGCACTTCCGATCGGCCATTGACCAGCACGGGCGTGCCAATCGCGAACGCTTCGAGCGCGAGCAGCGACAGGCTTTCATGTGGCGAGGGCACCACCACGACCGTTGCGGCTTCAATCGCGTGCAGACGTTCTTCGTCCGTCAGGATGCCGGCGAAGCGCACATGCGGATCGTCGGGCAGAGGCATCAACTTGACGCCCATCAGCATCAGCGTCGCGTCGCCGCCCTCAGCGAGGAACGCCTGGAAATGCTCGAGCAGTTCTTCGCAGCCTTTGCCCGGGTCGATGCGGCCGCCATACAGTGCGAATGGTTCGTGAATTCGATGCCGGCGCCTGAACGCGTTGGCCGGTCCTTCGATGTGTGAGGGCAGTGGTTCCGTCGCCGTTGGCAATACGGGCGCAAGTTCCGCAATGGTCTCCATTCCCGAGAACCGCGCCTCGGGCACATCAACGCCGCAGCCCACCACGTCTTCCACCAGCGCGCGCAAGTGGAACCGGTCGCTCACGAACCGACGCTCGGCCTCGGTGTTCCACACGATGCCTGCGGCGCTCGAAAAGACATCCTCGTAGATGCCAAGCCGGATGGCCGGTTCATCGTGGGCCGTCGGCACCAGCAGACTCTTGGACGGCGCAATGCGCAGGCCCATCACCGTCGGCGCGTACAGGTAGGTGAAAAAGATCAGGATGTCGTACGACTGGTGCTGGCGCTCAAGATAGTCGATGAGCCCAGGCGACCAGGGGCCCTGTTGCTTGAGCCACTCCATTTCGTCGGCCGGCGTGTGCCGGTTGTGGAAGATCCAGTCGGAATACTGGTTGAACGCGTCCAGATCCCTCGTGTGCGCATTGGCGAAGCGGCGCACCATAACGCCCCGGACCCGATCGGTCCCTTCCGGGTACACGTTCTCCCATGTGATGTAGTCGCGCGCGCACGTCGTCAACACATCCACCTGGTGGTGTTCGGCGAGACGTTCCGCAATCAGGCGGCAGTGGTACTCGGATCCGCCGAGGATCTCGGTGCCATAGCGCTGGACGATGAAGGCAATTTTCACAGGAGTGTCCGTGGATGTGACGCGGTCACGCGACCTCTGCCAGGAGTGACTGAAGGCGCGGCGCCAGGTTGTCGATGTGGAACGCCGAGAGACGCCGCCGCTGGCCCGCGATGACCTGGCGCCGTAGAGGTTCGTCGTAGACGAGGGCGCCGAGCATTTCGGCAGCCACTTCGAGATCCTTTGGCGCAAAAACCAGACCCGCGCCGCCCAGGGTCTCGGGCACGGCGGCAGCCGAGTAGGCCAGCACGGGTACATCCATGGCCATCGCCTCGACGAGCGGCACGCAGAAACCCTCGTGCTCGCTCAGTGAGACATAGGCGTGCGCATGACGGTAGTACGCGGCCAGTTCCCGATCAGGCACCGGCCCGGTAAACCAGAACCGATCCGGCAACATCCGGTACTCCGCTATCAGGGCACGGATGGTGGCGTAGTACCCGGGAACGGCGTTGTAGTTGCCGACAAAAATAAACCGGTAGTAGATGTCCACGTGCCGCTTGTAGTGTTCGGCCAGACGGATGTGGTCTTCGATCATCTTGTTGGGAGCGATGCGCCCGACGAAGAGGATGTTGGCCAGGCCGTCCTTGAGCAGGAGTTCCAGCGACGGCACCGGTGGGGCGGTCGTCAGCCGCGCGGTATCAACCACGATCGGCAGTACGCCTGTACGTTCGAAGCCGAGGGCCACAAGTTCCTGACGGTTGTAGTCGGAGACGCCAAGTGCCAGATCCGTGCGCCCGGCCAGCGTCGCCAGTTCGCGCCGGCCCTCGGCGGCGAATCGGCTGATGCCCGTGTCGAAGGGCGCGAAGAAATGTGCGGGTGTGACGTTGTGGTAGAGCAGCACGCGCGCGCCAGGCAGCGTGCCGAACGCCCGTGTCATGGGCGACGGAACAGCGAAGTGGAAGATCGTGATGTCGCCCTGGCGAGCGCCTGGGTCCGACCAGTACCGGATCTCTGCCGTGAGGTCCGCATCAACCGTCAGCGAATAGACCTCCGATTCATGGCCCCAGGACCTGAACAGGTCTCTGATCACACGCGCGGTGTCGCCGATGGCATCTCCCCGGTGCGCGGCCGCAATCCACTGATTGACGATCATGCGCGATGCCCCAAATCCGCGACCGGCGCCGCATCCTCTTCCAGAGGCAGTGCCCTGAACGCGCCTGGGCGGTACTGCCGGATTTCTTCAAGCTCGTCAGCCAGCTTGAACTGGCGCCAGAAGTCGTAGGCCACCGACGGCACATGCCGGCGGGGCGCCGAAAGAGCCTGGTCCACATATCGCAGCAGCGTGCCGTCAAAGTCGCGCGCGCGTAGTCGATCGAGCGCGCCGTCCTGTGCCAGCAACACGTCATCAGCCAGTCTGGTATCGCCGGTGAGCGACTGCATCAACGCCGCCACTCGACCTGGATGTTTCTCTGTATAGAGAACGCCACCCCCATCCATGGTTGAAGGCACGGCGGTGGCCGCGTAGGCGAGGACGGGCGCCCGCTTGTAAAACGACTCGATGATTGGGACGCAGAAACCCTCGTGTTCACTGGCGCAGAGGAAGAGATCCGCCACGTCATAGAGCGCAATCAATTCTTCATTCGTGACCTGGCCCAGGATGTGAACGTCCTGCACGCCCAAGGCCGCGATGAATGCATGAATCTGCGTCAGGTACGTCTCGAATCCGCCGTGGGCTCCAGCGATGATCAGGCGCGACCGCGGGTTGTAGGTGGTCTTGTAAGCGTGGAAGAACCGAATCAGGTCGTCGGGCCGTTTGTTCGGGACCAACCGGCCGACAAACAGGATATTCGTCCACTCGTCGTCATACGCGTCGAGCACACGCGAGTCCGGCGCGCCATCAAGATGCGAGAAGTCGGGCACCACGTGCAGGACGCCGGTGGGGTCGAACCCGAGCGACTCGAGTTCCTGCAGGTTGAACTCCGAGTCGCCCAGCGCCAGTTCGCACCGGGTGCGATACGCGGTCAGTTCCCGGCGGCCGTGGTAACACTGGCGCACGAGTTGGTCATGCACGCCGATGAAATACTCGGGTGGCGTGATGTTGTGGTAAATCAGCGCCATCCGCGCCGGAAGGGCAAATGCGGTGCGCGACGCCCGTGATCCCAGTGAGAAGTGATGAATCAGCAGATCGTCTTCGCCGACATCACCAACGATGTCGCGATAGTCCACGGTGAGATCTTCCAGCCGCGGGTCCGCGGTCTCGACGATGATCTCGGATTCGTAGCCAGCAGATAGCAGCGCCCGGCGAATGCCCAGCACCTCATGGCTGATGGCATCGCCATAGCCGAGGGTCGCCAGCACCTGATGGACTTTGGGCCGCATGGGTTATCGCAGCACCGGACCCGCCGGAACGTTGTCCACGATCTGTCGGGCCGGGGGAAGGGTCCGTTTGCGGCGCTCCCACCAGCCAGGCCAGGGTTCGGCTGGGCGCACCGAGGAATCGCGTTTGAGCCGGTCGAACATGTCCAGATACTTCTTTTCGATGACCGGCCAGGCATAGTGGCGCTTGAAGAATTCGCGGCCCTGGCGGCCGAGAATGGCGCCAATGGGACCGATCGCTTCAAGGCAATACATGGCCTCGGCGAATTCCTCGAACGACTCGTAGCAGAGGCCGCCGTTGGCGCGCACTGTTTGCCCGCGCAGGACGTCGCACGCGCCGTTGACGAGCACGGGCTTTCCGAGCGCCCACGCCTCGAGCGCCACCATGGAGAGGCTTTCGAACTGCGAGGGCATGACCAGCAGATCGGCAGCAGCCAGTGCGTCGAACTTGTCTTCCTCAGACAAGAAACCGACGGCGCGAATGCGCGGATGCGAGGGGATCGGGATGACCGCCTTGCCGAGCAGGATCAGATCGAGTCCACGCGGGTAGTTGGCCGCGTAGTTGATGAAGTGATCGAAGAGCGCCGGGCAACCCTTGTTTTCATCGATGCGACCGATGTAGATGGCAAACGGGCGCTTCACGTTGAACTTCTTGCGGAAGCGCCACGGCTGTATGCGCTCGGGGATCGCAGAGCCCACGCCCACCACAACACCCGGGACCGCCTGATTCCCGCTGACGCCGTGAATAAGATCGCGTTCCTCGACTGAGTTGTACATGAGCGCGCGCACGCCGCGGAACACCAGACCGAACATGTGGAGCCCCACGGCCGGATCACGTTCTGCAGTCGGCACGAGGATCGCCTTGCCGGGTACCGCTCGTGCGCCATGCCACGCGTGGTAATACCGCGCGCTGAAGAAGAGAAAAAAATCGAACTCGTCGCGGGCCTGCTCGATGTGACGGATCAGCGCTGGGCTTTTCGGTCCCTCGCTGTCGAGCCAGGCCAGTTCATCGGCAAGGGAATGCTCTCGGTCGAACACGAGCGCTGAACGCCGGCCGAAGTCGTCCGTATTGCGCGGATGTGACACAGGGAACCGCCGCACACGGATGCCGTTGACCGTTTCCTCTCCGGAGGGCCACTCGTTTTTCCACGTGAGGTAGTCCTTGGCGCAGGTGGTCAGGACCTCGACCGAGGCGTGGCGCGAGAGCCGCTCGGCGACGTACCGCGCGTGCAGCTCGGCTCCGCCGTTGATCTCGGTGCCGTACCGCTGGACAACGATCGCGATCTTCACTGCGCGTCGTTACCTGAATCAGAACCCGTACCTGAATCAGAACCCGTACCATCAGCGGAGGAGTCGTCGCCTGAACCGGCTTGCTGATCGCCCATGTTCTGGCCCGGACGCCGGCGACGCCGACGCCGACGCCGACGGCGTTCGCCCTCGCCGTCGGGACGGTCGCCGCGATCACCAGCCGGCGCCGCGCTCGAGGCGGGCATCGGCACGGCCGCAGCATCGCCAATCGAATCTCCGGCAGGGCTGGTCGGGGGCATTGTGGCAACGGGCGCCAAGGCGACCGGCGCGGGTGCCGTGGGCGTGTTCATGGCCTGGGGTTGCAGGCGCGTTTCCTGCGGGCGTTGATCCTGCGCGCGCGGATCCTGTTGACGTTGCGGCTGCGGTCGCTGCTGCTGAGACGGGCGTGCCTGTTTGTATTGCACCACGGTCTCAAGCGCCCGGCTGCGGCGTTCGTCGAAGTCGATGCGGCTCGACACCGATTCCACCCGCATCTTCATGTTGTGCACTTCAATGCCGAGGCGCGTGACCTCGAGCGCCAGGTTGTGCACCAGCTCGTAGTACAGCGGGTCCATGTCCTCGCGCTGCCGGAAGCGCTGGTGGAACTCCTCGTTCACACGAGCCTGCACGTGCAACGCTGCGGCAATCGAGTTCGGGTTGAGGAAGAGTTTCAGAATGGGGTTGAGCAGGCGGCGAATCGTCCGCAACAGGCCGCGATGCGTTTCGTAAATCGTGTCGTCTTCGAATGTGTAATTGGGTGGCGCCGGGCTGATCGTCCTGGTGCGTCGGAACTGCGCCACCAGGTCGGAGCGCACACCTTTTGGATCCAGAAACTGCTCGAGTTTGACCTTGGCCAGTTCCTGCACTTCGGCTTCGGTGTAGTCGGTGCCGCGCTTCTCGCGGATACGCGCGCGAATCTGGCGCATGATCGCGTCCACATCCACGGCGTCTGACTTGACTTGAAAATCACTCATGGAAAATACACCCTGATCCTTCGGCCCGGCGTCAGCGCCACGGCCCGTAAATGATGACGGCCACTGCGCAGGCCCAAAGAGCGACGCAGAGAAGAATCGGCCGATCCGAGATAAGCGTTTCGGACGGGTTCGCCCCGCCGTCGTGCTTGTGAATGAGGTAGAGATACCGGAACACGCCGTACAACGGGAACGGCAAGGTCAAGAGCAGCCGGTCCGTGCCGAATTTTGCGACGGTTTCCGGACTGATAGTGTAAAACGCGTACGTTAGCAACGTCGCGCTCGCGACGATGGTGATGAGCTGGTCGAGGAGCTCGGTGGAGTAATGCGCCAGGATCGGTCGGTGGCCGGCGCCGCCGTCCACCAGCGTGGCAATCTCGCCGCGCCGTTTACCCACCGCCAGGAACAACGCGCCAAGCAGCGTGATGACCAGCAGCCAGTGGCTGATGGCGACCCCGATCACCACTGCGCCACCCACCGCGCGCAGCACAAAGCCGCCGGCGATGGTCAGTACGTCGAGAATCACCACATGTTTGAGCGCAGTGGAATAGATGGTGAGGAGAGTAACGTAGGCCGTTGCGACCAGGCCAAACGACGGCGACAGCCACCAGGCCACGCCCAAGCCGGCCGCGACCAGGGCAAACGCTGCCGTCAGTGCAGACGAGGGCGAGATGGCGCCGGCGGCGATGGGACGTTTTGACTTGGTGGGATGGAGCCGGTCTGCCGCAACGTCGCGGACGTCGTTGACGAGATACACCACTCCCGACAGCACGCAGAACACCAGGAATCCGAGGACCGAGGCCTTGACGGCTGCCGGATCAAACAACCGGTCGCCGAAAATCAGGCCGGCGAACAGGATGAGATTCTTGGTCCACTGCGCCGGACGCAGCGATAGCAGCAGGTCCGCCACCCACGGCCGTCTGCGTGCCGGGCCGTCGGCGAGGACGTCTGTTGACGCCCCGCGATTTGGACGAAGGGTACTTCGCGCCATACAGGCCTGCCCGCCGTAGCCTTGGCGAAGGCGGGCGCGACGACGGGACCCGCCTCTCAGGGCGCGCCCGGCAATCGACTCTGAAATTGAGGCGACGGCTGAAGAACCGTTATTTGTAACTCCTGAGCGCGTCCTGCTCGACTTCGAACGTCTCGAAGACCGTGAGCAGTTTCGTGATCATCAAGAGGTCGGTGATGCGCTTAGTCAGGTTGACTAGCTTCAGCTGGCCGCCCTGGCGGTTGACCGTCGTGTACGTGCGCACGATTTCACCGAGCCCTGCGCTGTCAATGTACGGAACCTCTGCCAGGTTCAGCAGGATGCGCTTCTTGTCCTGCATGATGAGCGAGTTGATCTTGTCCTTCAGGACTTCGTCACCCTCGTTCAGAGTGATTTTACCTTTGAGGTCCAGAATGATGACCTCGCCGACAATTCGTTCGTCGATCTGCATGCCCACTCCTGTTGCTGCCGCGCTACGCGGCGCATCTCGGACGCGTCCCCGGCAGGAGCCGCGCGCTAAAGCGCGCACCGCTCCTGAGTATCCGGACCCAGGGACCACAATCTTCCCGGTAAGTTTAGAGTGTGATGGATCGATTTGACAAGGGATAACGCCCCGCACCCGTTTTGGGGCGGGTGCGGGGCGTCAATCCAGACGTGCTCTTCGTGCGAGAACCTACTCGACGTCGCGGCGCAGCTTCTTGCGCGACCGCTTCCGCGCCAGAGCGGACTTGACCCGCTTCTTGTCGCCCGGCTTCAAGTAGAAGGAGTGTTTCTTGATGTCCTTGATGATGTCTTCCTGCTGCACCTTGCGCTTGAAACGGCGCAACGCGCTCTCAATGGACTCGCCTTCCTGGATTCGAACTTCTGCCATGGATGCACACCCCCTTCCCGGATGAATTGTGTCCCGAGGGACAACAAGACAGCCTATCACGCAACGAGGGCGCTAGAATCCCTTCATGAACGTCCTTGTGGTGGGTGGAGGTGGCCGGGAGCATGCCCTGGCCTGGCGGCTGGCGCAGGACCCCGAGGTCACCAGAGTCCTTTGCGCGCCTGGGAACCCTGGAATTGCCACTGTGGCGCAGTGTTTCCCCCTGGAAGCCACGGACGTGGAGGGCCTGCTCGCGCTTGCCATTCGGGAGCAGGTCTCGCTGACGGTGGTTGGCCCGGAGGCCGCACTGGACAAGGGCATTGCCGACCGATTTCGGGGTGCCGGACTAGCCATTGTGGGCCCCCCCAAACACGCTGCCGCGCTGGAAACGTCCAAGGTGTTTTCCAAACACTTCATGACCCGGACCGGCATTCCCACCGCACGATTCATCGCGTGCGACACGGCCGACGCCGCTCTGGCCGCGGTCGCGGGGGACCGATTTGGTTTCCCGGTGGTTGTCAAGGCCGACGGCCTTGCCGGCGGTAAGGGCGTGGTGGTGGCCATGGACAGGGCGGAGGCCGAAGCGGCCGTCCGCACGGCCATGGTGGATCGGGCGTTTGGCCAGGCGGGTAGCACCCTGGTGATCGAGGAGTGCCTGACCGGCCCCGAGGTGTCTTTTTTTGCGCTCTGCGATGGGCAACGGGCCGTCGTCCTTGGTACTGCGCAGGACCACAAGCGCATTTTTGACGGCGATCGCGGGCCCAATACCGGAGGAATGGGCGCGTTTGCGCCCAGCCCGCTCATGACCCCCGAGTTTGAGGCCACGGTCATGCGCACAATCGTGCAACCGGTGATTGAGGGGTTTCAGGCCGACGCCGGCTATCGGGGGTTCCTGTATGTGAGCCTCATGCTGACGCCCGACGGACCCAAGGTGATCGAATTCAACGTCCGGCTTGGCGACCCCGAGGCGCAAGTCGTGCTTCCGCTCATAGAGGGGAGTTTTGCAGCCACGCTTCTCGCTGCGGCAGAGGGTCGGCTTGGGCCGCAGGCCCTGCAGTTGTCTAATTGGGCGGCTGTCGGTGTCGTGTTGGCATCGGCCGGTTACCCCGGCCCCATCACCACCGGCGTCACCATCGACGGACTGGCCGCTCAGCCTGCCGAAGGCGTCACCGTGTTTCATGCCGGCACCGCCACAGAGGGCGATCGCGTCGTGACTGCCGGCGGCCGTGTGCTTACCGTAGTGGCCCGTGCGGCCGCGCACGCCGAAGCCCGGACCCGCGCCTACGCCGCCGCCGCCGCGATACACTTCGAAGGCATGCAGTACCGCACCGATATCGGCGCGGGGTTCAGATAACCGATTCACTATGGACGTATTAATTCTGATGGGTTCCGATTCCGACGCCGACGTGATGTCGGCGGCGGGCGCTGCGTTGACCGAATTTGGTCTGGTGTGGGAGATGACTGTCGCCTCCGCGCACCGGTCGCCCGCGCGCGTCCTGCGCTTGATTGACGATGCGCACACGCGTGGCGTGAAGGTGTTTATCGTGGGCGCAGGCGCGGCCGCGCACCTGGCCGGCGTCGTGGCGGCGCACACGCCTCGTCCGGTGATCGGCGTGCCGATCGATTCATCCGCGCTCAAGGGCATGGACGCGCTCTTGTCCACCGTGCAGATGCCGCCGGGAGTGCCAGTGGCCACCGTGGCGATCGGCAAGCCCGGCGCGACGAACGCCGGCGTGCTCGCGGCGCAAATGATCGCGCTGGGCGACCCGGCTCTGGCCGTGCGCGTAGTGGCCTATAAGGTCGGACTCGAAGCCAAGGTCGAGGCCGCCGCGGCGCGGCTCCGCGCCGTTTCCACCAACAACTGACCACACGCCGCGCGAATGTCGCGACCGCGGCTCTTGCGCACTGACACCGTGACGCCGCGGTCGGCGAGGATGGCCGCAAACGCATTCACCCGCTCGTCGGACGGCCGCCGGTACGGGATGCCCTCGGCCTCATTCAACGGCAGCAGGTTCACCTTCGCCTGGATGCCTTCGAGCAGTTTCACCAACCGCCGCGCGTCGTCGGGCGTGTCGTTGACCTGGTCGAGCAGCACGTATTCGAAGGTGATACGGCCGCGGCGTCGCAGAGGGAACGCACGGCAGACATCCATCAACTCCTCCAGCTTGTACTTGCGGTTGATCGGCGCGAGCACGTCGCGCTGCTCGTCGGTGGTGGCGTGCAGGGAAATCGCCAGGTTGGGCATGATCGGCTCTTCAGCCAGGCGCTGCAAGCCGGGCAGCACGCCCACGGTGGAGAGTGTGATGCGCCGCGGCGGTACGGCCAGTCCCTGCTCGTCCGTCAGGATCCTCAGCGCCTTCATCGTGGCATCGTAGTTGTGCAGGGGTTCGCCCATGCCCATGAGCACGATATTGAAGGCCGAGTTGGCAAGGCCCGTCTCTCGCGCGAGCACCCGCCCCTGACCGGCAATTTCTCCGGCAGTCAGATTGCGCAGCAATCCCATTTTGCCCGTCAGGCAGAAGCCGCACGCCATCGCGCACCCGACCTGTGTCGAGATGCAGAAGGTCTGCGCCGGCGTATCCGGAATGTAGACCGCCTCGATCTGCCGGCTGTCTCTAAGCTGCAGCAGGAACTTGGTGGTGCCGTCGGATGAGACCTGTTTGGCCACCAGGGTGGGCTCTGCGATCGCGCCACGGGCGGCGAGCGTCGCACGCAATTCCTGGGGCAGATTGGTCATCGCGGAGAAGTCAGACACCCCCCGTTGATGAATCCACTGGAAGATCTGCCGGCCGCGAAATCCGGGCAGGCCCAGGCCGATGGCGGCCCGTTCGAGCTCCGGGCGTTCGAGCGCAGAAAAATCCAGGGGCGGTAGTGCGAGAGAGCCTTGTTCCACGGCAAAGGCCATGGTATCATTCTGGACTTGATCCTAGGGTGTAAACTCCAGTTACTGAACAACTTACAGGGTTCGGGCCTCGTACGATGGTGAAGAGCGAGACGTTCCCGTCCGGCCTGCGGCTTGTCACTGAAACCTTGCCGCACGTGCGATCGGTGGCCATCGGTGTGTGGCTGACCCGCGGTTCGCGCCATGAGTCGGATGCCGAGAGCGGCATCGCGCACTTCGTGGAGCACATGTTGTTCAAGGGCACCGAACGACGATCGGCGCGCGATCTGGCGCAGGCGATCGACTCGGTCGGCGGCCAGGTGGATGCGTTCACGTCGAAGGAATACGCCGGCTACTACATCAAGGTGCTCGACGAGCACGTGCCCATTGCGTTGGACCTGCTCAGCGACATGCTCCTGAATCCGGCATTGGCGCCTGACGACGTGGTGCGCGAGCAGGGCGTGATTCTTGAAGAAATCAAGATGGTCGAGGACGCGCCAGACGACCTGGTGCACGAGATGTTCGTGCAGAAGTTCTGGGCGCGCCACCCCCTCGGCCGCCCCATTCTCGGCACGCCCGAGACCGTGGCCAGCTTTTCCTCGGCGCAGTTGCGTGCCTATTTCCGAGGCGCGTATGTGGCGCCGAATCTGGTGGTGGCCGCCG
Organism: Acidobacteriota bacterium; assembly: GCA_009694745.1. Taxonomy (GTDB): domain Bacteria; phylum Acidobacteriota; class Vicinamibacteria; order Vicinamibacterales; family SCN-69-37; genus SYFT01. The sequence continues at coordinate 8,986 of SHUF01000006.1, read as the reverse complement.
CGGGCCATCTCGATCACGGTCGTCTTCGGGATGAGGTGGCGCGCGCGTTCGCGCCACTGTCGCCGGTCGGCTCTGATGACGCGGTGACGCCGCCGATGATGACGCCGGGTGTGGAGCACCGCGTCAAGGACATCGAGCAGAGTCACGTGTGCCTTGGCACCACGGCGTACGGGGAGGGCCATGTGGATCGCCACGCCATCTTTGTGCTGAATACCATTCTCGGTGGCTCGATGAGCTCACGGCTGTTCCAGCACATTCGTGAAGAGCGGGGTCTGGCGTACTCGGTGTTCAGCAATCTGTCGTCCTACACCGACGCGGGCATGATCAGCGTGTATGCCGGATGTGCCGCCGACAAGGTGGACGAGGTTGTGTCGCTCGCGCTCGACGAGCTGCACGGGCTGCGATTCGAGGCGGTGCCGGCCGAAGAACTGCGTCGCGCCAAGGATCACCTCAAGGGCAGCGTGATGTTGAGCCTGGAGAACACCTCGAGCCGGATGTCGCATCTGGCCCGCCAGGAGATGGTCTTCGGCCGCCACATTTCGTTCGACGAGATGCTGGCCAACATCGAGGCGGTCAGCGCCGACGATGTGCTGCGAGTGGCGCAGGATTTGTTTCGTGATGACGGCATGGTGGCCAGTGTGGTGGGACCCGATCGCGGGGATCGATTGTCGGCCGACCGTCTGCGCCTGACCCGAGGAGCACCAAAAGCATGATTGCCCGATACACACATCCAGAGATGGGCGCCATCTGGAGTGAGCAACGCCGCTACGACGCGTGGCTTGAGGTGGAACTGGCCGCGACCGACGCGCTGGCCGACGCGGGTGTGGTACCCGTCGACGACGCGCGGACGCTTCGCGAGCGGGCGGCATTTGATATCGCGCGCATCGACGAAATCGAACTGGTCACCCAGCACGATGTGATTGCCTTCACGACGGCCGTCGCCGAAAAAGTGGGGCCGTCGGCACGGTGGCTGCATTTCGGACTCACGTCCTCGGATGTGCTCGACACGGCACTGGCCCTACAGATGCGCCAGGCGTGTGATCTGCTGCTCACCCGCGTGGACGCCCTGGCGGCGGCCATTCGCACCCGCGCGATCGAACACGAGCGCACGCCGATGATCGGGCGCACGCACGGTGTGCACGCCGAGTTGATGACGTTCGGCGTCAAGCTCGCGCTCTGGTACGCCGAAGTGCAACGTGGTCGCGAACGGCTGGTGCGGGCGCGCGAAGCGGTGGCGGTGGGCAAGCTGTCTGGAGCAGTTGGCTCGTTTGCACACCTCGACCCGGCCATCGAAGCGGCTGTGTGTGCGCGCCTGGGCCTCTCGGCTGACCCGGTGTCATCGCAGGTGGTGTCGCGGGATCGCCATGCGGAGTTGATGTCGGCGCTGGCCATCCTTGCCGCGTCGCTCGAAAAATTTGCGCTGGAGATTCGCGGCCTCCAGAAGACCGAGATCGGCGAAGTGGAGGAACCGTTTGCTAAGGGGCAAAAAGGTTCGTCGGCCATGCCGCACAAGCGCAATCCCATCGGTTGCGAACAGGTGACTGGCCTCGCCCGACTGATTCGCGCCAATGCAATGGCGGCCCTCGAAAACGTCGCGCTGTGGCACGAGCGCGACATTTCGCACTCGTCGGTCGAACGTGTGATCTTGCCCGACAGTTTCATCGCCCTCGACCACATGCTGCGGCGCTTTACTCGCATCGTCGCCGGGATGGTCGTGTATCCGGCGCGAATGCTCGAGAATCTCGGTCGATCGCGCGGCGTGGTGTATTCAGGCAGCGTGCTGCTGGAGCTCGCGAGGCGCGGCGTCTCGCGCGAGGACGCCTACCTCTGGGTGCAGCGCAACGCGATGAAGTCGTTTCAAGAGGGCATGGACTTCCAGGCGTTGCTTCTGGCTGATACGGATATCACCCGGGTGCTGTCGACAGAGATCGTGAAAGAGGCGTTTGATCTGGACGCGCAACTTCGGAACGTGGGCGCTATTTTCGCAAGAGTGTTCGGACCCGAAGGCGCTCAACCCACCAGGGAGGCTCCGTGACCGATAAGTTCCGTGAAGAGTGCGGCATCTTCGGCATCTTCGGGCACGCGGAGGCGGCCAATCTGACCTACCTCGGCCTCTACGCTTTGCAGCACCGGGGCCAGGAGAGTGTGGGAATCAGCACATCGGACGGGCTGCGGCTGAGACAGCACAAGGCGATGGGATACGTCGCCGATGCGTTCGACGAAGACACGCTCAAACACCTGGTGGGTACGAGCGCGATTGGCCACGTGCGGTACTCGACTGCTGGTGAAAGTGGCCTCCGGAACGCGCAGCCGATCCAGATCGATTGCGCGCATGGCGAGATTGCCGTGGGGCACAACGGCAACCTGGTGAACGCCGAGGAACTGCGGAACACGCTCGTGCAGCAGGGTTCGATCTTCCAGACTACGAGCGACACCGAAGTGCTGCTCCACTTGTATGCCCGGTCAAGGGCGGCGACGCCAGACGAAGCGCTTGTGGAAGCCATCCAACAGGCGCAGGGCGCCTTTTCACTCGTCCTGCTGACGAAGGACCGGTTGATTGCGGCGCGTGATCCGCATGGGTTTCGACCGTTGACGATCGGGCGCCTGGGCGACGCGTACATCGTGTGCTCAGAGACGTGCGCGCTCGACCTGATCGATGCCACCTGGGTGCGTGATGTCGAGCCGGGTGAAGTGCTGATCATCAGCGCGGCCGGCGTGAAGTCGATCAAGCCGTTTGCCAGGGCGCAGCGCGCGCATTGCGTGTTTGAGCACGTGTACTTCGCCCGGCCGGATTCGTATGTCTTTGGCCAGAGCGTCAATGAGGTCAGGACGGCATTCGGTCGCCAGCTTGCGAAAGAACAACCAGCCGACGCAGACGTGGTGGTGCCCGTTCCCGACTCCGGCGTGTGCGCGGCCACCGGGTACGCGTTTGCCGCCGGCCTGCCGCTGCAGATGGGGCTGATCCGGAACCACTATGTAGGCCGCACGTTCATTGAACCGCAGCAGTCCATCCGGCACTTCGGTGTGCGCGTGAAGCTCAATCCCGTCAAGAGCATCCTGGCCGGCAAGCGCGTGGTGCTGGTGGACGACTCAATTGTGCGCGGCACCACCAGCCGGAAGATTGTGAAGATGGTTCGCGCCGCCGGCGCAACCGAAGTGCACGTGCGCATCAGCTGTCCGCCAACGGTCTCGCCGTGTTTTTACGGCGTGGACACACCGCAGCGAGCCGAGCTGATCGCGGCGACGCATTCGCTTGAGGAAGTGCGCAAGTACATCGAGGCCGACAGCCTCGGCTACCTGTCGCTCGACGGCCTCCTCTCCGCCGTGGGGCCCGACCGATCGTCCTACTGCACGTCGTGTTACACGGGCGAGTATCCGGTCGCATTCCCCCGCAACGAAGCCGCCTATCTCCAACTGGCGCTGAAGCTGGTTAAGTGACCCTGCGATCATCTGCGGTTCTGGTGTTGGCTGGCGTCCTGTTAGCCGGCGTGGTCGTGCCGGCCCAGCAGGCGCCTGCACAGCCCATGTCCCTTAAGGCCGCGATCGATCAGTTGGTGTCGTTCGATTTCCCGACCCGAACTGAGGCGGCCCGCGTGGTCCGACGAACACCGGCGGCCGAAGCCGTGCCGGCCCTCGCCGCTGCGGCCCGACTGCACACGGATGGCTACGTGCGATACCGCGCGCTGGTGCTGCTGGCGGGATTCGGTCAGACGTCTGCCACCAGCACGATGCGCATGTTGATTGGCGACTCGAATGATCGCATCCGCGCCGTGACCTACGGCTGGTTCCAGCATCATCCCGATCCGGAAATCGTCCAGGCGTTGATTGCGGCGTTGGACCGCGAGCAGTCCGAGTTCCTACGCCCGGGCCTGACCCGCGCGCTTGCGGCGTCGCACGCCGACCCAGCGGTGCGCAAGGCCCTTGAGCCCCTGATTCTGCGTGGCGAGGACTATTTCCGCGGATCGGTCATCGAAGGGCTTGGAGACTACCGCGCCACCTGGGCGCGAGCCGCCATTGAGAGCGTGGCCGTCCTCGATGGTCCACTGCAGGATGATGCGATCCTCGCGCTGGGCAAGATCGGTGACAAGGCCTCGCTGCCGGCGCTGGCCACCTTGCAGAAGAGAGTCGGCCGCGATCTGCAGCCCTCTGTCGCGGCCTCGTCGTGCCTGATCACCGGCGAGTGCGCGGCACATGTTGATTACCTTTCCAAGACCCTCGAATTTACCGCGAGCGACCCGCAACACCAGACACTGCTTCGGGCGGCGGCCTTTGCGCTGAGCGCGCTCGCCGCACGTGGGGATCGCCAGGCCCTGGCCGTCCTGCTCGATGTGGGCGAGCCGTCCAAAGATCCGGTGCGGGCCGCGGTGGCATTAGCCGTGGGACATGTCGCCCTGCGCAACGCCGGCCTGTTGCTCTCCGTACTTGAAACGCGAAAGACGCTGGACCAGTCCACGGACCTCATGCTCGACGCCCTCGACATGTTGTCGGAGGACTTTGAGGAAGAACGGTTCTTCGTCGAGATTCGCCGTGTCTACTGGGCGGCGGCCGAAGGCTCTGTTACGCGGCGTGTCGCGCAGGCCCTGATCGACAAATTGGAGTTCTAGCTGTGGTGGACTATCGGCAGTCCGGCGTGGATATCGATGCGGGCAATGAGGTCGTGCGCCGTATCAAACAGATGGCGCGCAAGACCTACACGCCCGGTGTGCTCTCGGGCGTCGGGTCGTTCGGCGGGTTGTTCGCGCTCGACGCGTCCGTGCCCGAACCGGTGCTGGTGGCCTCCGCCGACGGCGTCGGCACTAAGCTGAAAGTGGCGTTCATGACCGGCGTCCACAACACGATCGGCGTGGACCTTGTGAACCACTGCGTCAACGACATTCTCGTGCAGGGTGCCCGGCCACTCTTCTTCCTCGACTACCTGGCGACCGGCAGACTGTCGCCGGATGTGGCTGAACAGATCGTCGCCGGCGTGGCTCAGGCGTGCGTCGCGAACGGGTGCGCATTGCTCGGCGGAGAAACGGCTGAGATGCCGGGCTTTTATGCCGACGGCGAATACGACGTCGCGGGCTTCATTGTCGGCGTCGTGTCGCGTCCGAACGTGATCGACGGCCGCAACATCCAGGCCGGCGATGTGCTGATCGGCCTGCCGTCCTCGGGCCTGCACACAAACGGGTATTCACTCGCGCGGCGCATTGTGTTTGACGCGTTGGGCCTGAGGGTCGATGCCACTGTTGCCGAACTCGGTATGACCGTGGGGCAGGCGCTGCTGCAGCCGCATCGCACCTATCTGCCGGTGATTGGCCCGGTGCTCGACCAGGGCTGGATCAAGGGAATGGCGCATATTACCGGCGGTGGCCTCACCGAAAACCTGCCCCGCGCGATGCCCGAAGGGCGCGCGCCCCGGATCGACCGCGGCAGCTGGACCGCGCCGCCCTTGTTCTCGTGGCTCCAGCGCGGGGGCGGCGTGTCTGACGACGAGATGTTCCGCGCGTTCAACATGGGCGTGGGCATGGTGCTAGTCTGCGCGCCCGCGCACGAGGCCTCGCTCCTGGCCGCACTGGCCGCCTCAGGCGAGGCGGCCTGGCGCCTCGGCGAAGTCGTCTAACGGCTCGATCCGCGGGAGCAACTGGTGCCCCGCATCGTCTCCGGGGCGGGTCGTGTTGACGTAGTCGGCCCAGGCACGCGACGAGAGGAATGGTGTGTTGACCAGAGGGAGTCCGTGGGCGGGGTGGAGACGCTCCGACAGACTGGCCCAGGGCCAGTCCTGAGCTCGCCGCACCAACCCGGCCTGCAGGGCATTCCGCTCCACATACCGGCACACTCGTACAAGGTCGCCCACAGCGGGAATTTCCATTGAGGTGAAGCGACCCTGGTACACCGGCCCCTCGCCAGTAGAATTGCGATGCCGGTGGTACCTCACGGTGTGGGTAGCCGTGACCCAGTGAAGGCACCTGGAGAGCGCCGTTGTGTCAGTTGGGCCCATCACCAGATGCCAGTGGTTCGGCATCAGCGAATAGGCGATCAGCCGCACCGGGTGCTGATCAAGGGCCTGGCTGAGAATCGAGAGAAAAGCGCGATAATCGGCCGGTTGCGCGAAAAGCACCAGGCGTCTGGCGCTGCGGTTGATGACGTGAAAGTAGCTGGTACGTTGGCTCGATCTGGCGCGTCGTGGCATGAGTTGGGCTCCCCTGTTAGCAAGGGAGGTGCCGGTTTGGAGACCTGTCCCCGAAATGGCTAATTCTGTGGAAAACACACCCGTCCCCCTATGTGTTCTCATCTCCGGCCGTGGGTCCAATCTGCGAGCGATTGGCGAAGCCATCGCGACAGGCCAACTTCGAGCCGTCGTTCGCGTCGTCGTGTCGAATCGCTCGGATGCCCCGGGGCTGGATTGGGCCCGCGGGGAAGGCATAGAGACGCTGGTGCTGCCGCACCAGGACTATCCGTCCCGCGAGGCGTACGATGAGGCGTTGGTGCAGGCACTGAAGGCGCGTGGCGTGCGGATGGTCTGCCTTGCGGGCTTCATGCGGATGTTGGGGCCGGCGTTCTGCGAGGCCTTCCCACAGGCGGTGCTGAACGTGCACCCGTCGCTTCTACCGTCATTCCCTGGGGTTGGGGCCCAAGCTCAGGCGCTTGCGCACGGCGTGAAAGTGTCCGGCGTCACCGTGCACTTCGTCACGCCCGAACTCGATGCCGGCCCCATCATCATGCAGTCCGCCGTGCCGGTGCGCGACGATGACACGTGTGAAACACTGTCGGCGCGCATTCTCGTCGAAGAACACCGTGTGTACCCGGAGGCGATTCAGAAGATCATCGCCGGGGGATGGCGTGTGGATGGACGCCGTGTTGTGACAACTGCTGTGAGCGAAACGTGAGTAATGCGATGACCCTCGATGAACAACTGGCCTACCTGACCAAGGGGTGTGTGGACGTGGTGCGCGCCGGCGAGCTCAAAGCAAAGCTCGAGCGCGGCCACCCTCTCACGGTCAAGGTCGGGTTTGATCCCACGGCGCCCGATCTGCATCTGGGCCACACGGTGCTGCTTCGCAAGATGAAGCACTTTCAGGATCTCGGGCATCGCGTCATCTTTGTGATTGGCGATTTCACCGGGCTGATCGGCGATCCCACCGGGCGATCGAAGACCCGCCCGCCGCTCACCAAGGACGAGATCGCCGCCAACGCCGAGACCTACAAGGCCCAGGTCTTCAAGGTGCTGGATCGAGACAAGACCGTGGTGGATTTTAATGCGCGATGGCTGGGGGCCCTGGGTGCAGACGGGATGGTGAAACTGGCCGCACGGTACAACGTGGCGCAGATGTTGGAGCGGCGTGAATTCCGTCAGCGATTCGACGCGGGAAAGCCGATCGCCGTGCACGAGTTCCTGTATCCGCTTGCGCAGGCGTACGACTCGGTGTTTCTGAAGGCGGATGTCGAGCTGGGTGGTACGGATCAGCTGTTCAATCTGAATGTGGGTCGCGACATCATGCCTGGCTACGGCCTCGAAGCGCAGGTGGTGATGACCACGCCGCTGCTCGAGGGGCTCGACGGCGTGGAAAAAATGTCGAAGAGCCTGGGGAACTACATCGGCGTGACGGACTCCGCCGACGAGATGTTCGGCAAGGTGCTATCGGTCAGCGACGAATTGATGTGGCGGTACTACTTGTTGCTGACAGACGACTCGGAAGCGAGTGTGAACGCGACGCGCCAACAGGTGAGCGATGGTGCGTTGCATCCGAAGGCCGCGAAGATGGCGCTAGCGAAGCGCATTGTGACTGACTTCCACGGTGCGGTTGCCGCGGCGGCTGCGCAAGAGGCGTTTGAAGCGCGGTTCACGCGTGGCGAGCTCGATTCCGCGTCGTTGACGACGGTGGATGTGGTGGTGCCTGTCGGAGGATCGGTTCCGTTGTCGCGCGTGATGGTGGACGCCGGCCTCGCGTCGTCGAACAGCGATGCGACGCGGAAGATCCAGCAGGGCGGCGTGAAACTGGACCGCGAAAAGGTGACCGCCGTGACGATGCGAATTGACGTGGGACGGCCCGAGTTGTTGTTGGAAGTGGGCCGGAAAGCGGTGCGTTTGGTGGTGCGGGAAGAGTAGCCACAACCCCCTGTTGACAGGGGCTATGGCTGTACGCGACACTCGTGAGTCCCGGGCATGACCGGCGGCCTTGAAGAAGGTGCCGCGCCCACCGGTCCGGGGGTCGCTCGAATGAGCGTTTCGGGAAGTGCGAATGGGCGGAGCGTCGCTGTTGGGGTGGGAGAACGAATCCCGCAAGAAAGTTCAGGAAAGTCGAACTTTTTGGTTGACAGTGACGAGTCTGGGTCATACAGTTGGAAGGTTGCCCTAAGCGCAAACCAACGCGCAAGGGGGCGGCAAGTAAGACTCGGTTCTTTGAAAACTAGATAGAACGTGCAAGCACACAACCCGTCAAGTATCAGCGGGTGGCACTAAGTGAGCTGGTCAACCGAGCGCAAGCAAAGTCGGGCGGCGAAGCGAAGTGAACCACCTTACTTGACATAAGCAAGATCCGAGAGAGCCAATTTAAACAGGCTGACTTGGGTTAGACAGTTGCACCGACCTGAACCGCAAGGCGAGGGAAGGACAGCGAATTTAACTTGAGAGTTTGATCCTGGCTCAGAATCAACGCTGGCGGCGTGCCTAACACATGCAAGTCGAACGCGAAAGTGGAGCAATCCATGAGTAGAGTGGCAAACGGGTGAGTAACACGTGGGCGACCTACCTCAGAGTGGGGGATAACCTTCCGAAAGGAGGGCTAATACCGCATGACATGCCGTGTTTGGATACACGGACATCAAAGCCGGGGATCGCAAGACCTGGCGCTTGGAGAGGGGCCCGCGTCCGATTAGCTAGTTGGTGAGGTAACGGCTCACCAAGGCTCCGATCGGTATCCGGCCTGAGAGGGCGGACGGACACACTGGAACTGAGACACGGTCCAGACTCCTACGGGAGGCAGCAGTGGGGAATTGTTCGCAA
>SHUF01000027.1 GCA_009694745.1 Acidobacteriota bacterium | reverse complement strand
CGTCCAGGCCGCTCTGGGCCAATCGCAGCGCGCGGCCCAGCAGGACGTCGTACAACATCCGTTCTTCGCGCATGCGCGCCAGGATGGCTTCGCGCGCTTCAAGCAGCGTCAGGCCCGCGAATTCCGCATTGATGTACTGGGCGGCGCGCTCGAGTACGCCCACATCACACGGTTCCTGGGTTTCCACCACTTTGTGGGTGATCTGGTTGCCGGTGGCAACAACGATGACCAGCACGCGATGGTTGTCGAGGCTGACAAAACTGATGTGATGCAGCCGAGCCGTGGCGCTGGCCGGGGTCATGGCAAACGCGATTTGATGGGAGGCCAGAGCCAACTCGTGCGAGACGTTTTCGAGCAGTCCGCCCGCGGCATCCGCCCGCCTTAACCGGTTCTCGAGGTCCCCTGTGGATTTGAGCCGGCGCCGCGCTTGCAGCAGCGAGTCCACGTACAAGCGATAGCCGGCATCCGTCGGAATCCGGCCGGCCGACGTGTGTGGCTGGTGCACCAATCCCTGTTCTTCAAGGCGGGCGAGGAGGTTCCGGACGGTGGCTGAGGACAGGCCCAGACCCGAGTGTTCGGCGAGCCACGACGAGGACACAGGTTCCCCCTGCTCGATGTATTCCGAGACAAGGCGCGCCAGTATGCGGCGCTGACGGTCAGTCAGGTCGGCAGCCATGGAGTAGTCTTAGCAGTCCCAACGCGAGACTGCTAATTCAGTATAGCGCAGTCGCCCGTGCCGATCGCTCGGGGTCAATGGTCGTGCTGGTCGCAGAACGCCACGGGGACCGTGCCTGTCAGGAAGGCCTCGCGGACTTTTTTGAGGCAGAGTGGGCCGGCAAGCAGGCCGGTATCCGGGTCGATCTCCGCAAAGTCCACCCCGTCGGGCACCGAGAAGCCGACGTTCCCGCGGCCGGCCAGGGCGTTGCGCATGAAGGCGGTCCAGATCGGCAGTGCGGCCTGCGAGCCTCCCAGGCCAATCGGCTGATTGTCGTCGAACCCGACCCAGACCACCGTCAGCAGTTCCGGGGTGAAGCCGACGAACCACGCATCACGGAGGTCGTTGGTGGTGCCCGATTTGCCGGCGGCGTCGAGCTGGAATCCGTTGCTGCGCGCACCGGCGCCCGTCCCTTCATTCATGACGGCCCGCATCATGTTGGTGACCAGGTACGCCGTGTCGGCGCGCGCCACCGTCCGGGACGGCCCGGCCGTGAGCTGTCGCGGTTTGCCGTCTTCAACGATCCGGGTGAGCGCGCGAAGCGGCCGGACGGTGCCGCCGTTCGAGAAGAGGGTATAGGCCGTGGCGATCTCGACCGGCGACGCCTCGAAGACACCCAGGGCGATTGACGGGTAGGCCTTGGCCGTGGTGCCCGCGCCAATGCGTGTCCACAACGCGGCCACCTGCTCGTAGCCGGTCTGCTCGGCGACTTTGATCGCCACGATGTTGCGCGAGCGCGCCAGCGCGCGACGCAGCGAGATCATCCCGTCGTATTCGTTCTGGTAGTTGCCCGGTTCGTAGGGCTGGTCCCCATCCATGAAGATCGTAGGCTCATCCATGACGAGCGTTGCCGGTGTCGGCTCACTGGCGCCTTCGGCGAACATCCGTTCAAACGCCGCCAGGTACACAAACGGCTTGAAGACCGAGCCCGGTTGCCGTCGTGTGGTGACCGCGCGGTTGTACTGCGACACGTTGTAAGCGCGACCGCCCACCATCGCCAAGATCTCCCCGGTGCGCGGGTCCACCGCCACCAGCGCTGCCTGGGCCTGTCCCTTGCGGCGCCGGCCGGCCAGTTGTTTGTCCACCTGCGCCAGACCATCTGCGACGGCTTCCTGCGCTACGCGCTGCAGGTGCAGGTCGATGGTCGTGAACACATCCACGGCCGCGCCCTTTTGCAGGAGTCCGGCGTACCGTTCGTCCACGAGTTGACTGACGTAATCCACGAAGTAGGGCGCTTCGTTCTCGAGCGCGCGCGCGGCCAAGCCCAACGGAGCCCGCCGCGCGGCCGCGGCCGCGGCCTCGGTGACGTAGGCGGCCTCGACCATCGCACCGAGCACCACGTTTCGGCGTTCGAGCGCCCGCTCAGGATTCCGAAAAGGCGACAGGCGCGACGGCGACTGGATGACGCCGGCGATGGTGGCGGCTTCAGCCAGCGTGATGTTTCGCACATCCTTGCCGAAGAAGATTCGTGCGGCTTCGGCGACGCCGTGAATGGCAAACGGGCCGCGCTGCCCGAGCACCACATCGTTGAGGTACAGCTCGAGGATCTGGTCCTTCGTAAACCGCGATTCCAGGACCAGTGACATGAACTGTTCCTGCACCTTGCGGCGCATCGTTTTTTCCGGCGTGAGGAATGTGTTCTTGACGATCTGCTGGGTGATGGTGCTGCCGCCCACCAGGTATTCCTTGTCGCCGAAGAGGTTGGTCAGTACGGCGCCGCCCGATCGGATGACGTCAACGCCTGGGTGGTCGTAGAAGCGGCGGTCTTCAATGGCGAGGACGGCCTGACGGACGCGGCCAGGGATGGTCTCGAGCGGCGTGTAACGGCGTTTTTCGCCGGTGGCGATTGCGGTGAGCATCGGCGCCTCGAGCGTCAGCCGCGCAATAGAGCGCCCGGTCTCCTGATTGATCAGTTTTGCGATGACGGGCACCTTGCCCTTGGAGAACTCGACGCGCGCGGTCGTCGCCTCGTCGCCGCGGGTTCGCAGGACGACCACGCTGCTGCCGATCGAAAACTCCCCTGGCTTTTCCACCACCGTGCGCGAGGCATACCCCACGTCGTTGAGCCGCTGTTCCAACTGCGCGGGCGTCAGCGCCTGATTCGGGCGCAGTTCGAAGGGGCGGCCGAAGATCCGCGGAATCACCCGTTGTTCGCCGCCGAGCCGCGCGTCGACCTGGGTGGCATACGTGGACCAGAGGTAGCCGGCGAAGAGCAGCCCGACTGCGGCGATACCGCCGCAGACAAAAATCACCATGCGCCAGAATCGGCGCCGCGAGTCGTTGGCGGGTTTTCCTGTGTTGCGAGGTGCGACCGGCCTGGTCCGGGCGGGAGGGCGAGCGTCCATTTCTTGTCAGAAAGTCTACGGCAGAAGGGCCTGGTCGCGCCGGGGCTTCGCTTGACACATCACGGCTCGGGACATATTTTTCACTTTGTTAATCCGCTGAACGAAGTTTATCCGTGACCTTACCACCCGAACTTGCGAATGGCGACGCCGCTGGCGGAAGTCTCAACACGCGGCGCGTGAATCGACAACGCTTGCTGGAGGCTATCCAACGTTCGGGACCGATTTCACGCGCCGACCTGGCAAAGGTGACGCGGCTGAGCCCGCCCACGGTCTCCGCGCTGGTAGAGGACCTGCTGCACGAAGTGGGATTGATGTACGAAGTCGGCATGGGAACGTCCAATGGCGGACGTCCGCCTGTGCTGTTGCAGTTCAACGGCGAGTTTGGCTATCTGGTGGGCGTGGACGTGGGCTCGCGCACACTGCGAGTGGCGCTGGCGGACCTGCAGGGCAGGGTGCTGGCGCGCCGCCAGGTGCCCACCGATCCGGCTGGAGGCGTGGCGATCGTGGACCAACTCTGTGCCGTCGTGCGTGAGGTGTTTGCGACCACGCGCCGCGACCCGGCCAAGTTGTACGCCGTCGGTGTCGGCGCCCCGGGCATGACCGACGTCCATGCCGGGCGTGTCATCAGAGCCGTGAATCTGGCCGGGTGGGTGGACCTTCCGCTGCGCGACCTGGTGGAGGCGCGACTGGGTGCACCGGTCCGCGTGGACAACGATGCGAACATGGCGGCCCTTGGCGAACGATGGCAGGGATCCGCGCGGCGGGTCAGCGACTTCGTCTTTCTCGCGCTCGGCGCCGGTGTAGGCGCCGGCGTGGTCGTTGGCGGACGGCTGCACCGCGGCCACCACTGGTACGCCGGAGAAATCAGCCACATGAATCTGGACATGCGCCAGTGGCAGGCCGACTTCGGCGACCGTGGATATCTGGAAAGCCACGTCGGCGCGGCGGCCATCTCCGAATCGCAGCACGCGGACGCCGCCACCATCATCACGGCCGCACGCGCGGGTGATGCGCGGGCCATTGCCGTCATCGATCAACTGGCGGTCTACCTTGGCACGGCCGTCGCGAACATCGTGGCCGTGCTCGACCCTGCGCTGGTGGTCTTTGGCGGCGGCCTCAGCCACGCAGGCGACCTGCTCATCGAACCGGTACGGCGGGTCGTGGCGCGCATCGTACCGAACATGCCCGCGATCGGCATTTCGTCGCTCGGCGACGATGCCCAGTTGATGGGCGCCGTCTACTCGGCGGTAGAAACCGCAGAAACCCGTCTGGTCGCATGGCTCGGCGCCACCGCATTTCCCTCCCGCGCGGTCGGCCGCACGGGCACCCGATAGGACCCCATGCCGTTTTCCCCAGACTACGTACGGATCGTACTCAACGACAACTTCGAGGACGCGAAGACACTCTTCCTCGATCCGCTGATGGCCATTCATTACGCGCATCTCGTGATGCTGCACGACACCGGCATTGTGTCGCTGGAGGACGCGCGCACGATCCGGCGCGCGCTCGACGGCATTGATCTCAAGGCCGTGCGCGGCGCCGTGTACGACGGGTCATGCGAGGACCTATTCTTCTATTTGGAACGCCAGGTCGTGACCGCGTGTGGCGATGCCGCCGCAGGCCGGCTGCATACCGCGCGCAGTCGCAATGACATCGACATGACGATGTACCGGATGCGGTTGCGTGAGTGTGTGCTGAGACTGATCGAGGCGACCGTGCAGTTGCGCCAGTCGCTGGTCGGCGTTGCCGACCGTCATCGGCACACCGTGTTTCCGGCGCACACTCACACGCAGCCCGCGCAGCCCTCCACGGTGGCGCACTACCTGCTGGGCGCCATCGAGCAGCTCGAACGCGACACCGCCCGCTTGAGGGCTGCGTACACTTCCGTGAACGTCAACCCGCTCGGCGCGTGTGCCATCACCGGGACTGGGTTTCCGATCGATCGCGATCGCACCAGTGCGCTGCTGGGCTTCGACGGCACCACGGGCAACACCTACGGCAGCATCGCGACGGTGGACTACCTCCTGGAAGCGGCAGGGTCCGCGGCGGTCACGCTCGTCGGCGTGGGTCGGCTCGTGCAGGACCTGTTGCTGTGGTGCACGATGGAGGTCGGGTATCTCCGGTTGACCGACGGGTTCGTGCAGGTCAGCAGCATCATGCCGCAGAAGCGCAATCCCGTGGCGCTTGAGCACGCCAGGGCGCTCGCGTCGAAGGCGTTTGCGCAGGCGGGCGCGATTCCTGTGGCGGTGCACAACACGCCCTTTGGCGACATCGTTGACACCGAGGACGACCTGCAGCCGCTCGTGGCCACGATGTTCAAGGACGCCATTCGCGCGGTGTCGCTGGTGGCCGTGGCACTGCAGGACGCCGATTTTGATGTGGAGAAGATGCGCCGCCGGGCCGGCGAAAACTGGATCGCGGTGACTGAGTTGGCCGACACGCTGGCGCGCGAGCGAGGCCTGCCGTTCAAGGCCGGCCACACGATTGCCGCGCGACTGGTGCGCGAGGGACACGCGGAACCTGGCCGGTCGCTGGCCGACCTCGTCGCGAAGATTTCGAAGGACGTGACCGGTACCGCCATCGAGTACACCGATGCCGAACTGGCCACCCTCCTCAGCCCCGAGCACTTCGTCGCGGTGCGCCGCACACACGGCGGTCCCGCTCCTGAAATCACCGCGGCAGCCATTGCGGTGTCGCGCAGCCTCCTGGTCGAGGACCTGGCCTGGATCGGGGCCGCGAAGAGCCGCTTGCTCAACGCGGAGTCAGCGCTCAGGTCAGCTACGGTGGCAATGGGCTAAAGCTGCACGACGTAGTGCTGGCCCATGTCGAGGGGAAGGCCTTCGATGAGGCGGTCGCACAGGGCCTGGCCGTAGCGATTCAGGAAGAACGCAAGATCCACGATCCGTTCCTGCGGGTGGCCTTCAGGAAACGCCAGCGCCTGGGTGCGCGTGAACTGGCGATGGAGGGTGTCGTGTTTCCGCTTGCTCGCCTGAATGATCTTGGCGTGCAGGTGTTTGAGCGTTTCCTGCATGCGTTCGAGCGTGGTGTCGGCGGCCCCGACCAGTGTCGGGTCGATGGCGGGCATCGTGGCCTTGAGCGCGCCGATGCGGGCGCTGATTTCCTGTGACGCGGCGTGGAGCGCCTCTTCGACGCCCGGCGGCAGCTGGTTTTCGAGCAGGCGGTTGAGGGCCGCTTCGTCGTGCGGCTGCAGCGCTTCAAGCGCCACCTGGTACTTTTCGAGGAACCTGACGGCGGCCGAGTCGAGCAGTGTCGCGTTGGCCCGCGGGTAGAGCAGCGGCACTTCAACACCGAAGTCCTGATAGATGGCGCCAAGCTGTGCTTGGTACGCCAGTTCACTGGGTCCTGCGACATAACAAATCGTCGGAAAGAGCCGGTCCTGCACCACCGGCCGCAGCAGCACATTGGGGCTGAAGCGTTCGGGGTGTTCGGCCGCTTCGCGTCGCACGTCCTCCTGTGGGCGCACCGTCTCGCCCATGGCATACCCGTCGTCTCGCCGCTTGATCGCCACGCGATCGCCGCCGCCGAGATAAAACAACGCCACACTGTCTTCGCCTGGCTGCACTTGTGGCTCGTGACCGAGTGCGCGCATGGCTTCGCCCGTGTCTTTCGCGAAGTGCGCGGTGCGACAGGGTGCCTCCAGTTCGCGAGAAAACAGGGACGCCACCAGAGGCTTGGCTGCCGGGTCGGCGGCTTCGAACACCACAAGGCCGTAGCGCCCAAGCAGGTCGTCGAGCCACGACGCGAACGCGGTGCCCATACGCTGGCCGGGCCGATAGTGCGCGCGGATTCGCGCCATGAGCTCTGCGGTAAATTCGGTGGTCGGCAACGCGGCTTCGAGCGCGCCGAGCGCATCGCCGATCCCCTCGTCGAGCACCAGGGAGGCCACCGGCTTGACGCCGGCCCCGTCGAGGTCGTCGAGCGTGATCTCGCGCAATGCGAGATCGGCGTCGAGGACGCGCGCGGTGCGCACTTCATCCCAGTCGTGGTCTTCGGCTTCAACCCAGAAGACGGGGATGGCTGCGATGCCGTGCTTGGCCGAGACTTTGCGGGCGAGGCGGATCGCCGTGACGGCCTTTAACAACGTGTAGAGCGGGCCGCCGAAGAGACCGGCCTGCTGGCCCGTCACTACTGCGACGGTCGTGTCGTCACCGAGCCTCGCGGCCGTCGAGCGTGCATGGGCCGGCGCGGCGCGGCGCTCCAGCTGCGCGGTCAGGACCTTGCTGAACGCCGCGCGGTCGCGTGGTGTTTTCTGCACGCGCGCGATCGCCTGCGTCCATGCATCGGGATCGGCAGGGTTGCCGGCGAACAAACTGGACACACTGGAGAAATCAGAGGAATACGCCGCCACCAGCGGCCGGATCCAGGGAAAGCGCCTGAGATCGATCGAGGCGCGGACCAGTGTGTCGATGGTGGAGTCGGATTGCGCGGGCACGGCAGTCAATTTACTACAGTGGGTCTATATCGCGTGCTAAAGTGTCATGATCGTTTCAGGAGTTTTAGCGCTGCCATTCGACGACTCCGCCGGATTTACCGCGCCGCCCGCTTTCGGCCCCTTTCGCGTCCTGCACCAGATCGGCAGCGGCGCTCTGGGGCCTGTTTTTCGGACGTTCGAACCCCAACTTGAGAAACTCGTGGCCGTCAAGGCGTTCCGCCTGGACGTGGTGCCCGAGGTGACCTCGCAGTTGGCCGACGCGTTGCGCCGCTTTGCGGCGACCCCAATCGACCACCCCGTCGTCGTTTCAGCCGTCGATGCCGGACTGGAAGGAACCACGGCGTTCCTGGCCACCGAGTACGTCGCGGCCGAAACGCTCGACGTGCGTCTTCGGCAGATAGCGCCGTTGCGAATCGAGGCCGCGCTTCCGCTGCTGCACCAGGTGGCCGGCGCGATCGAGGCGGCATGGGCGATGGGCGTGGGGCACGGATCTCTGCATCCACGAGACATCTTCGTCCTGTCAGCCGCCCGCGACCACGCGCCTGGCGCGACGCGCATTCGCGTGGCCGGATTTGGCGTGGTGCCTGCCCTGGAATCACTCCGGATTGCAGCGCCCATCCGGCGGCCGTATACCGCGCCGGAACGGGCCGAGGGCGGCGGCTGGGACATCCGCGCGGACGTGTATTCGTTGGCGGTCATTGCCCACGAACTCCTGACGGGACGCCGACCTGGCGGGGCCGACGAGCAGGCAGGCGAGTTGGCGTCCGGAACTTCGGACGACCTGCGCGTCGCGATCAGGCAGGCGCTGTCTGGCGGGTTGGCTGCGGACCCTGGGCTGCGGTTTGCCACGCCGACCGCGTTTGTTGAGGCGTTGACCACAGGCGTCGAGGTCGGCCCGGTCGTCACTCCTCTCGGGCACACGCCGTCGTTGTTCGATGTGGAGCCGGAGTCTGCGGTGACGAGCGTCATCGAGCCCGTGGTTCACGACGAGCCTGTGCCCGAACTCGTCGCGCCGGTTGCGGCGCTGCCGGAGGCGATGTCTTTCCGACCCACCGAGCCGCGTCGACCGTCTTTGCCGGATTTGGCCGCCTGGAGTGACGCGGCACCGTCGCGCGGTCGGGGGCTCGTTGCGGCAATCGTGGTGACAGCGGTCCTGGCCGGCACCGGGTTGGGATACTGGTTGCGAGGACCGGCAGCGGCAGACGAGCCTGTCGCTCAGCACACGCCTTCAACCGTCGCTGATGGGCCCGTTGACACAGAGGTACCTGTGGCCACCCCGCCTGCGCCGGTGACTGATCTTCGGCGTGGACGTCTGCTGGTGCGGTCGGTACCGGCTGGCGCCATGGTGTCGGTCAACGGGCGGGCCCGTGGCACCACGCCGGCCACGATTCGCAATCTGCCGTTTGGCACGTACAACATTGCGGTGTCGCGGTCTGGCTATCAACGGCGTGCGCAGCGGGTAACGGTCAGCAAGGGCGCCCCGGCGCGTGACATCACCGTGGAGTTGGTCAGCACGGCTCCGCTGGCCCCGGTTGCGACGACCGGGGCGGTTTATGTTGAGACACGGCCGGCGGGCGCCTCCGTGTCCATCGACGGGACGCCGGTGGGAACGGCGCCGATGCGCGTTCCCGAGTTGGCGCCGGGTCCGCATAGGATTCGTGTGGATATGGCCGGGCACAAGAGCGTGACGACCACTGCCGTGGTGCGGGCCGGCCAGCAGACGCTGGTACGCCTGTCGTTGGAGATTTCCGTAAGGTAAAGGGTTATGGACGCATTGTTAGCGCTGGAGAACGGCAAGTGGTTTCGAGGGCGGTCTGCGGGTGCTCCCGCCGATACCGCGGGCGAAGTGGTGTTCAACACGAGCCTGACCGGCTATCAGGAGGTCCTGACCGACCCCTCCTATGCCGGGCAGATCGTGACCATGACCTGTCCCGAGATCGGCAACTACGGTGTGAGCGAGGAGGACATCGAGTCTCGCACGCCGCAGATTGCGGGGTTTGTCATTCGCAGCGAGTCGCCGGTCGCCAGCAACTGGCGGTCGGAAGGCACGTTGCGCGACTACCTCGTGCGCCACAACATCGTGGCCATTGCCGACATCGATACGCGCGCGCTGACGCGCACGTTGCGCTCGGGTGGCGCGATGCGTGGCGTGATCGCCACCGGCAACGGCCACAAGCCGGAGGATCTGGTGGAGCGCGCCCGCGCCATCCCGAAGATGGAAGGCTCGGACCTCGTGCGGACGGTGACGTGTGCCGAGGCGTTTGACTGGTCCGGGGGCACCGGACCCGACGGGTTCGTGGTGTCGCCCAGTCACAAGGTCAAGCGGCCCCTGCGTGTCGCCGCGTATGACTTTGGTATGAAGTGGAACATTCTTCGCCGCCTGACGGCGCACGGTTGCCAGGTACGTGTGTTCCCCGCGACGGCGCCGGCCAGCGAACTCCTGGCCTCGAAGCCGGATGGAATCTTCCTCAGCAATGGCCCGGGAGACCCGGCGGTGCTCGACTACGCCATCGCCAGTACACGGGCGCTCGTGGATGCCGGCGTGCCCATCTTTGGCATTTGCCTTGGCCATCAGGTGCTGGGCCTCGCCCTGGGCGCGCGCACGTTCAAGCTCAAGTTTGGTCACCGCGGCGCCAATCACCCGGTGAAGGAATTGAAGTCGGGCAAAATTGAAATCACCTCGCAGAACCATGGGTTTGCGATCGATCCCGAATCGATTCCTGCCGACGTGCAGGTCACCCATCTGAACCTGTACGACGGCACGATTGAAGGACTGCGTCACACCACGAAGCCCGTGTTTTGCGTGCAATATCACCCTGAGGCGGCGCCCGGGCCGCACGATGCCGACTACCTGTTTTCGCACTTCGTAGATGCGATGGAAGCCACGGCCTGAGTTAAGCGATGCCCAAGCGTACAGATCTCAAACGTATTCTCGTCATCGGCTCCGGGCCGATCGTCATCGGCCAGGCCTGTGAGTTCGACTACTCGGGCACTCAGGCCTGCAAGGCGCTTCGCGATGAAGGACTGGAAGTGATTCTCGTCAACAGCAATCCGGCGACGATCATGACCGACCCAGAGCTTTCGGACCGCACCTACGTGGAGCCACTCACCGTGGCGGCCGTGGAGCAGGTCATCGCGCGCGAGCGCCCCGACGCCATCCTGCCGACCGTCGGCGGACAAACCGCACTCAACCTGGCGATCGATCTCGATAAGGCCGGTGTACTCAAGAAGTACAACGTCGAGCTGATCGGCGCATCGATTAACGCCATCGAAGTGGCCGAAGACCGACTGAAGTTCAAAGAAGCGATGCGCTCGATCCAGATCGACGTGCCCGACAGCCGGTACGCCGGGTCGATGGCGCAGGCACTCAGTGCCGTGGAGGAACTCGGGTTCCCCAGCATCATCCGGCCGTCGTTCACGCTCGGCGGTGTGGGCGGAGGCATCGCGTACAACGTGGAGGAGTTCAAGGAAATCTGCACGCGTGGTCTCTCGATGAGCCCTGTGCACGAAATCCTGGTCGAGCAGTCGGTGATCGGCTGGAAGGAATTTGAGCTCGAGGTCATGCGCGACTGCGATGACAACTTCGTGGTCATCTGCTCGATCGAAAACATTGACCCCATGGGCGTGCATACCGGCGACAGCATCACGGTGGCGCCCGCACTGACACTGACCGACCGCGAATACCAGCGCATGCGCGACGCCGCCAGCCGCATCATCCGGCGCGTCGGTGTGGAAACAGGTGGGTCGAATATCCAGTTCGCCATCAATCCGGCCGACGGCCAGATGGTGGCCATCGAGATGAACCCGCGCGTCTCGCGCTCGTCGGCGCTGGCCTCGAAAGCCACGGGCTTCCCGATCGCAAAAATCGCGGCCAAGCTGGCCATCGGGTACCGCCTCGACGAAATCAAGAACGACATCACGCGCCTCACCCCCGCTTCATTCGAGCCCACCATCGACTACGTGGTGGTCAAAGTGCCGCGGTGGGCGTTTGAAAAATTCCCGATGGCCGACCGCACGCTCACCACCCAGATGAAGTCGGTGGGTGAGGCCATGGCCATTGGCCGCACGTTCAAGGAGGCCTTCCTCAAGGCGTTCCGCTCTCTGGAACTCGGCCGCAGCGGCCGCCTCTTCGGCCAGATGGCGCCCGGCGGTCCGTACGAGGATGAAGACGATGCGGCGCTGCAGCGGGCGTTGGGCATTCCCACCGACCGTCGCATGTGGGCCGTGTTCCGTGCGCTCGAAAAGGGTTGGGACCTTGACGACATCCAGCGCCTGACCAAAATGGATCCCTGGTTCCTAGTGCAGTTTCAGCAACTGACCGAGCTTGCGCGCTCCGCCCGGGCGGTGGGGGCGCGCGACCTCTCACGCGAACTGCTGCGCGATCTCAAGCGCGCCGGGTTTTCGGACGCGGACCTGGCCGCCCTGCTGGGCGTGGACGATGACAGCGTCACGGCGCGGCGGCATGAGGCCGGCCTCGTGGCCGCGTACAAGCGCATCGATACCTGTGCGGCGGAGTTCGAGTCATTCACGCCCTACATGTACGGCACGTTTGAAGACGAGTGCGAATCCGACCCGTCGTCTCGAGCGAAGGTCGTGATCCTGGGATCGGGGCCGAACCGGATTGGCCAGGGCATTGAGTTCGACTATTGCTGCTGTCACGCGGCGTTTGCCCTGCGCGAGGAGGGCTTCGAGACCGTGATGATCAACTGCAACCCCGAAACCGTCTCCACCGACTATGACTCGGTGGACCGGTTGTACTTCGAACCGCTGACGTTTGAGGATGTGTCGGCCGTGGTGGCGCGCGAGCGGAGCGCGGGTGGTGATGTGGCGTGTGTGGTGCAGTACGGCGGGCAGACGCCGTTGAAGCTCGCGCGTCGCCTTGAGGCGGCCGGGATTCGCATCATCGGCACCTCGCCGGACTCGATCGATCTGGCCGAGGACCGCGAGCGCTTCTCGAAGTTGCTGTGGGAGCTGGGGATTCCGCAGGCGGCGAGCGCGATGGCGCATACCGCAGAAGAAGCGCGGACGGCAGCGTCGACCATCGGCTTCCCGGTGATTGTGCGGCCGTCGTATGTGCTTGGCGGCCGCGCGATGGCGATTGTGTACGACACGGGTTCGCTGGATCGTTACATGCGTCAGGCGGTTCAGCTGTCGCCGGAGCATCCAATCCTCATCGACAAGTTCCTAGAAGATGCGTTCGAGATCGACGTCGATGCGCTCGCTGACCACACCGGCGCTGTGGTCATTGGCGGCATCATGGAACACATCGAACAGGCCGGCATTCACTCTGGCGACAGCTCGTGTGTGGTGCCGCCCTATCAACTGAGCGAGAAACACATCGCGACCATCCGCGACTACACGCGCCGTGTGGCGCGGGGACTCAAGGTGATCGGTCTGATGAACGCGCAGTTTGCCATCAAGGACGATGTGGTGTACGTGCTCGAGGTCAATCCGCGCGCGTCGCGCACGGTGCCGTACCTGTCGAAGGCCACCGGCATTCCGCTGGCCAAGGTGGCCGCCAGGATCATGGTCGGGCGCAGTCTCGCCGACCAGGGACTTACGGAAGACCTCACCGTGTCAGGGTTCTTCGTGAAGACGCCGGTGTTCCCGTTTGTGCGGTTCCCCGGGGTCGATACGCTGCTGGGGCCTGAGATGAAGTCCACCGGCGAAGTGATGGGCGGCGCCGAGTCGTTTGGCGTGGCATTCGCGAAGGCGCAGATGGGCGCCGGGCAGATGCTGCCCCAGGGCGGCACGGCGTTTATCAGTGTCAACAACTACGACAAGGCCAACGTGGTGCCGATCGCGAAGGGGCTGGTGGAACTCGGGTTCGCGATTATGGCGACTCGCGGCACCGCGGTGTACCTGCGTGCGCACGGTGTGGACGCCGAGATCGTGTTCAAGATCAACGAAGGCCGGCCGCACGTGGGCGACGAACTGGTCAACAAGCGCATTTCGCTGGTGATCAATACGCCGCTGGGTCGCGAGTCATTCTTTGATGATCGCGCGGTGCGCCGCGCGGCGATGCTCCAGGGCATCCCCGCGATTACGACGCTCACCGGGGCGTCAGCCGTGGTCAGTGCCATCAAGGCCCTGCGCACGGAAGGGCTGACAGTGAAATCGCTGCAGGAATATCACGGAAAGTAGGGAAGTGGGGCGTTACTTTCCTACTTCCCACTTTCCTAAATTGCATTGAAGAGACGGGCAGGATCTTCCAGGGACGCGCCCCTGGGGAACGTGAGCTTCACCTTGTCCTTGTGCGGTTCGAAGGCGCAGATGATGCCGGCTGGTCCTGACTCTTCCCTGACTGCTTCATGGTCGCTAAGCCATGTCTGGGCCGGTGCGACTACAGAAGGTGGCAGAATAGAACCGAGGCGGCGTGTTCAATGTCTCTTGATCATCTTCCCATCGAGGAGCGCTTCGTGCGGGCGTCAGGCCCGGGCGGGCAAAACGTCAACAAGGTATCCACGGCCGTCGAGTTGCGACTCGACGTCGGCCGCGCCGACCTGCCGGCCGCAGTCAAAGCGCGGCTCAGGGTGCTGGCGGGGCGCCGGATGGTGGGCGATGACATTCTGCTGATCGACAGCCGTGTGCATCGCACACAGGCGCAGAATCGTGACGCGGCCCGAGTGCGACTTGAGCACCTGCTTGCGGAAGCCGCCGTGCGGCCGAAGGCCCGGCGCAAGACCAAGCCCACGGTGGCCTCGCGTGAACGGCGGACCGACGACAAGGTCCTCCGGGCGAAGGTGAAGGAAAACCGTAGGAAAGTGGGGAAATTAGGAGATTAGGAACTGAGGAACTTCAGTTCGCCAGCTCCACAGTTCCTAATTTCCTCAGTTACTTAAGTAGAAACGCACGTCTCTGGTCGGCGAACGACTTGAGACTTGCCGTCTCCGCGTCGATGCCGCTCGTGAACTGCTCATTCGTGGTGAGCTTCTTCGTGTCACGCATCACTTCGGCCTCGATGAGCGCGCGGTGCTTCGCCACCATGGGGCCCAGCACCTTCCAGTCGAGCCACCGCTGCGCGATATCCTTGATGTAACTGGCGTAGCGCGCCTTGAGCGCGGGTACGGCTAGCAATTTCGACAACAGAGGCCGCGCGGGATTCTCGATGCCGGTGAACATGTCGAGCGTCACGCCACCACCACCACCACCACCACGACCGCCGCCTGGCGGCATGGGCATTGGCGGCATGGCCTGACCGACGGCACCGGGAGGGGGCGGCGGAGGAGGCGGCATTCCACCGCGTCCTCCGCCAGGGCCGCCACTGTTATAGAAGGTCTCGTTCGTGTCGTGCGGAATGATGTGAAAGCGGCCCTTCGGGTCCTGATAGATGTTGTAGTCACTGGCGCGGACCCAGTAGCCGTCCGAGTTAACCATGGCCACTTCCAGCGCCAGGAACTTCAGCGCGCCGTCGATATCGAGCATGGGCGAGAGCGCCGCCTCGAGTTTGTCGGCGGGCGTCGTGTTGAGCACCTTCGTCATCTGAATGAAGTCGGCCCAGGCCTTGGGAGTGTCCTTGCTCTTGATTTCGTACAGCGCCTTGTAGGGGGCGACGTCCTCGCCGATGTACTCGAGCCCGCCGCGGCCGCCGGGCCTTCCGGGCACCGTCCAGCGCACGCCTTCGGTGGTGGAGAAGTGATCGCGCAGCCATTCCTTGTTGAACTGCTGGACGCTGGGATAGACGCCCCAGTTTTCGCCGTTGATGACCACCCGTACGAAGTTGGCGTGTCCTGCCTGAAGATACTGCCGGGCAATCTGCTGATAGAGCACCGAGCGCATCATGGTGGGGTCGCCGTTGGAGTTGAGCAGATTCAACGTGCGATATCCGCCTGCCACTGCCTGGTCTGCGTGGACAAAATCCAGGGCGACATTGAGCGACCGCTTCGAGGCCGCGGGCACCATCATGAATGAGGACGCGCCGCGGAAGTGCACGCCGACGTCGCGATACGTCTTGCCATCGACCACCAGAGTGGCGGGCACCTCAACGTCGGTGTTGTTGAAGGTGGCCATCTCCTCTTCCCAGTCCGCGTGTTCGAACGTGAAAAACAACGTGCGCATCGTGCCCAGGTCATAAAACGGCGTCGTCGCCGGCTTCACGTCGGCTGGGGCAACCTTGATACCGGGCGTCGCCGGCGCCATGCCCCGCCCCCCACGGCCACCTGGCATTGGCCCACCTCGGCCACCGCGCCCAACTGCGGGGTTGGCCGCCATGAACTCCCGTGCGGCTTTTCGTTCGTCGCTGTTGAGGCGGCCGTTCCCATCCTTGTCGAACTGGGCCACGAGCTTGCGCTCGGACACCTGCATGCCTCCGGGGCCCTGTGCGGTCAGGGGGCCGGCACTCACGGTGGCGACGAGGAGCGCGAGAGGCAGGAAGCGGCGTTTCATGGCGATGTCCCTTTTTCTAGTCCGTAGACGGCGAATCCCTGAACAGGTCGATCTCCTGGACTCCGTCGATGCGGTTTAAAGCCTTCACGAGCTCATCAGGCGAGCAGCCCGCTTTGAGCCGCGTCGTGTATGACACGTCGATGGCCAGTCCCTGGCGCGCGGTCTTGATGGAGCGCAAGTGCCGCTGCTCAAGGTGGGTATCGAGCAACCCGCCCAGCAGTGGCTCCGGATCAACGCCGGTGGCAAGGCGAATGGTCAGCGTGAATGAGTCGAGGGAGCCGACGCCGCCGGCCACGACGGCCTTGGGGCGCATCAAGGCCGCCGCCGTGCCGACCACGACCAGGCCGATGCCGGCCACCCAATGTTGGTTGGCGCCCACCGCCATGCCGACGACGACCGCGAAGATGACAAACGCGGTGTCCTGAGTATCGCGGACGACCGTGCGGAAACGCACGATGGAGAGGGCACCGACGAGGCTGAAGGCGCGCGCCACGTTGTCGCCGATCACCTGCGTCACCATCGCAATCAGCACCGACAACAGCACGAGGGTGGCCGGGAAGGTGGGTGAGGCGTCGGTGAGGTCGCGCGTGTGCCGGTAGGTCCAGGCGACCACTCCGCCGAGCAGTGCGGCAATCACCAGGCGGAAGAAGACTTCCAGGGGCACGAGCCCCGGTCCGGGCTGCAGCACGCCGGTCAGGAAGCTTGGCATGCGTTGCTCTCCTCTGACGCCGGAACCACCGCCAGGCCAAGGGCGGCCATGGACAGCCGGTACTTCGAGACCGGGGCGGGTCGCAAACCGAACTCCTCGACGAGCGCCTTGAACACGGCTGGCATACCCACCCGATACTTCAATTCGAGGATGACCTTGTCAGCAAGCACCGGTTGGCTCGGGCCATCCTGGAACTTGCGGCGGCCGGTGGGCCACGCCTGAAGATTTTCATCCATCGTGAGCCGCGCGAAGCCGCAGGCCGTGTTGGCCAATCGGGCGACACGGTTGTACGCCACCTGGCAGACCGGCGCGAGTCGTCGCGCCGCGAGCCGATGGCCAAACCACTTACCCGGCCAGTCGTCGGGCCAGGAGTCGGGACTGGATTCCAGGAGCGCGAGGTCGCCGATGGGCACGAGTGTCCGTCGTTTGGTCAGCAGGTTCTTTGTCCGGAGCTTCCGCTCCAGGAAGACCATTTCCGAGTCGGCGTAGCGGCGGACGCGGTACTTGGAGCGTCCGAACGAGCCGCGCCGGAAAAAGACGTCCTGGGCCGCTGTGTCGTCATACAGGCTGGTGATGCGGTAATAGTCGGCGTTCTCACCGGCTCCGTGTGGGTCGGGGGGCAGCTTGCCCCGCGCCCAAGCTCGAATGGCGTCGGCTTCGGATGGTGCGAGTAGGAACTTGACCTCGGCGGCGAAAGGGCGGTGTTCTCGTGATTCTTCAGACATCGGCGCGGCTGCGAGTTTAGACCGAAACCGGCGGCTGTTTATTCCCTTGTTACACGAAAAACCCAGAAAATGGGGGGGGGGCGGACTACGCCGCCCCCCCCACCACGGTTTCGTCGTGGTGCTATTTGAGCCGCAATCCCACCATCACCGCAAAGGTGCGGTTGTTGGCGGTTTTGCCGGCTGTCGTGGCGAAGTTCGTCAGTCCGTGGGAGTAGCGCACGTCAACGCTGACGCGGCTCATTTCGACGCCGGCGCCAACAACGGCACTGAAGTCCAAATCTTCCACGTCGTCATCGACATCGACGTTCAGCCCGATAATGTCGCTGCTGGCCTCGGCCTTCAGCTTGTAGCTGGCCTGGGCACCCGCGAAGGCCTGAAACCGCCTACCGGCGTCCGACGCGGTTCCGAGCGTCAACAGCACCGGCGCGTCGATGTAGTTCACGCGGTACATCACATCGGAGCCGGGTGTTTCGTCAGGTGGCGAGTCCCACGTTGCCGAATACGTAGAGCGAGTTCACGTCCACGCCGTTCAGGAAGTAGTCCACCTGGGCGCCCAGGTTCATGAGGGTCTCGGTGTCGCTTCGCCGCGCAAAATACTGCGAGGGAGGATTGCGCCGACATTGCAGTTTCTGCAATACCGCGTGACCGATCTCTCTCTGCACGGCCGATTAGCGCGAGCCCGCATCTTGCATAGCGAGTGGCATGTCCTTCGGGCCCCTGCTCTCCCTCGTCGTCCTGGCGGGCGTCACTGCGGGGCTCATCTCGCACGTGGAAAGCGCCGCCGCCTCGGCCATCGCCACCTTCGCTCTGGTTCTGGCAATTGCCCTGCCTTGGGGCAGTGGGCGATGGGGTCACCGGTGCGCTTGGTGCGCGGTCGGGGCAGCGGCGCTGACCGTCGGTGCGTTTGCGCGTGATGCCGCGCTCGCCCCGGTGCCGTCGTGGATCGCTGGCGCCACCGAACCCATCCATATTGATGGCCGCCTGCGGCGGGATGCATCGATCGGAGAATCCGGGGTCCGCCTGGAACTCAACGACGTACGTCTGCAGGCAATGGGAGACTCAGGCGAGGCGCTCCGCCATTTTCAGATACTCACGATCGTCAACGGCGAACTCGCAGCCGGGGAGGTTGGGGAGTGGACTGCGGGGCGCCGCGTCAGAATGCCGGCCCGCCTTCGGGTGCCCTCTGTGGTGCGCAATCCCGGGTCGTCGAGTCCAATGTGGCAGCGACTGACGCGCCCGTTCGATCTGGTGGGCACAGTGAAGAGCGCCGCGCTGGTAGAGGTGGAGCGTGGCACGGTCTGGCAGGAGGCGTCGGCCGCCGTGCGCCGCCATGCGCCGCCATGTGCGTGCCGTCGCAGCGCAATGGCTCGTGCCGCTCGCTGGCGACACTGCCGCCGTGGTCACGGCGATCCTGATCGGCGATCGCGCCGGGCTTGACGAGGCCGTTACCCGGCGACTGCAAGTGGCCGGCACGTTTCACGTCATTGCCATCTCCGGCGGCAACGTGGCCATCCTCACGGCGTTATGCCTGTTTATCTTCCGGCTGTTCTTCCGCCGCGATCAGATCCCCGTATGGCTCACACTCGTGATCGTCGTCGGTTATGGCTTGGTCGTGGGACGCGACGCGTCGGTGATCCGCGCCGTGATCGCCGCCACTTTGTATCTGGGACTTCGGCTGACCGGCCTTGTGCCTCGACCGACCCATGTGCTGGCGCTCACCGCGCTCATCTCAGTGGTGGCCGATCCGCTGGTGGTGCTGGATGTGGGAGCCTGGCTTTCGTTTGGCGCCACGCTTGGCCCCATCTCGATACTGCCGCGCCTGATGGGAGACGCTCCGCCAGGTCCGCACCGCAACTGGGTGATGGCTCTTCGGCTCGTCAAGGGTCTGTTCCTGGCGACTGTCGCGGCTGAGATCGTCATCCTGCCGGTGGCCGCATCGGTCTTCATGCGGGTGGGTGTGGCCGGACTGCTGCTGAACTTTGTCGCCATTCCCGCCATGGTGCTGGCGCAACTGTCGGGCCTCCTGCTGGTGGTGCTGGGGTCGTGGCCCTGGCTCCACGGTCCAGCCTCGGCGTTGGCGTTGACAGCGCATAACGCGACCTGGGCCCTGACGGGATCAGCCGGACTGGTGGATCTGGTGCCCTGGATGTCCTGGCGCATGCCGCCCCCGCCGGTGGTGTTGACGATGGGGTATTACGCGATGGTGATGCTGGCGCTCGCGTGGCACGGCCGGCGTTGGGTCAAGCGCGGCGCTGTCGGTGTCGCACTGGCGTGCGCCTGCCTTATCGTGACCGCGCCGTGGGCGCCCTGGCAGCGCCCGGCGCCGGGGTGGGTGCGCGTCACGATGATCGACGTTGGCCAGGGCGAGGCCATTGTCGTGCAGTTCGCCAGTGGCCACGTCCTGCTCGTGGATGCCGGTGGATCCGCCGGGACGTTTGACGTCGGAGGTCGCGTCGTCACGCCCGCATTGTGGGCGTTGGGCGTGAGGAAGATCAACTGGCTGGCGGTCACTCATGCTGATGTGGACCACGTCGGGGGCGCAACGCGAGTGGCCGGCGACATGCCACCACTGGAAATATGGGAAGGCGTCCCAGTGCCGGCACATCCCTTGATGGGCGACCCCCGCCGAGTCGCGCAGACGAATGGCGCGGCCTGGCGGCGACTGCAGACGGGACATCAGGTTGAACTCGACAACGCCGTGATCGACGTGCTGCATCCACCCATACCCGATTGGGAACGTCGTAATGTGCGCAACGACGACTCCGTCGTCCTCCGCCTCCGAGTGGGTCTGGTCGAGGTGCTGCTCACCGGCGACGCCGGGCCGGAGTTCGAGTTGCCTTTCACGCCTGGCGAGTCATCGCCACCGATTCGCCTGCTCAAGTTGGGGCACCACGGCAGCCGGACGTCCACGGGAGAACAGTTCCTAGACGCCTATGCGCCGACTGTCGCGCTGGTGTCAGCCGGGCAGGACAACTTGTTCGGACATCCGTCGCTCGTGGTGCTAGAACGGCTGGCGCGGCGCGGCATCGACGTGTTCCGGGCCGACCGCGACGGCGCGGTGGTTATCGAGACCGACGGGCGTGAGGCGCACGTGCGGACCGTGACCGGACGGTCTTTGGTGGTGACAACCGTTTCACCCGCTGCCAGGCGGCCTCCATCTCTTCGATAGTGGCGGCGTGGACACTAGAGCCGCGCCGCTCCAAATCAGCTTCGACGGCCGCAAACCGGACTGAGAATTTTTCGTTGGCGGCGCGCAGGGCACTCTCAGGCTCGAGTTTGAGCTTGCGGGCGAGGTTGGCGATCGAAAACAACAGGTCGCCCAGTTCTTCAGCCGCGCGTTCCGGGCTCTCGGACAGCGCTTCGCGAAGCTCACGCACTTCCTCGTCGATCTTGTCCACCGCGCCCTTGGCATCCGGCCAGTCAAAGCCGACCGCCGCCACGCGCGTGCCTATTTCGTAGGCGCGCAGCAGGCTCGGCAGGGCTCGAGGCACGCCCGACAGCAGCCGTTTCTTCGCGCCCGCGCTGTGCTGCTCCGACGCCTTGATCTGCTCCCACTGTGTCAGCACGGCCGACGGCGTCGTGGGCAGTCGCGCATGGCTTTTTCGACCGCGGGCAAGAGGCCGCCCGGAGGAGGTGAAGACATGCGGATGGCGCCGCACGAGTTTGGCTGCAATGGCCTCCAGGGCATCCGCCATTTCGAAGCCCCCGGTCTCAGCCGCGATCTGGGCATGGAAAACGCACTGGAACATCACATCGCCGAGTTCGCCCGGGAGCGCGTCCAGGTCGCCCCGGTCCAATACCTCAAGCGCCTCATAGGTTTCCTCCAGCAGAAAGGGTCGCAGGCTTGCGTGGGTTTGCTCGCGGTCCCACGGGCAGCCGCGCTTCGAGCGAAGCGTGGCCATGATGCGCACGAGTCGCGCCATGGACCTGCCGGCGCGGGCTGCGCGCGCTGAAGGAGACTTGACGACGCGTTTGGCTGTGGGCATTGCTGTCATTTATAACCAACCGCAGGCGCGAGATGGCAAATAATCCTTGGTGATGCAGGTGTTGTTTCTCGGGACGGGCACTTCACATGGTGTGCCGATGATTGGTTGCGACTGCGCGGTGTGCCGTTCGACGGACCCGCGCGACTCGCGCCTGCGTCCGTCGCTGTACCTCGAGTGCGACGACGGGATGAGGATTCTGGTGGATACGACGCCCGACCTTCGCCAGCAGGCGTTGCGCCACAACCTGAGGAAGGTTGACGCCGTCATCTACACGCATTCACACGCCGACCACATCCTCGGGCTGGACGAGGTGCGGCGCTACAACCATATGACGCGGACCGCGCTGCCGCTGTACGGTGATGCCGCGACGCTCGCCGACATTCGCCGGGTGTTCAGCTACGTCTTCGAGACCGGCGGGTCCGCCGGCGGTGGGGTGCCCGACCTGCGGCTCAATACAATCGTCGGGCCGTTTTGCCTTGGCCGAACGGAAATCCAGCCGCTCAGAGTGCTGCATGGTGGCCGGCCAGTGTTGGCCTTCCGCATCGGCACATTCGCGTACCTGACCGACTGCAACGAAATTCCTGACGAAACCATGGCCGAACTCCAGGGGCTGGACGTATTCGTGCTCGATGCCCTGCGCCGGAAGCCCCATCCCACGCATTTTTCAATAGACGAGGCCGTGGCGGTTGCCCGCCAACTTGGCGCACGTCAGACGCTGTTTACGCACTGCTGTCACGACCTTGGCCACGCCGAAACGTGCGCGTCACTTCCCGAGGGCATGGCGCTCGCATACGATGGTCTGCAGGTCGCATGCACATAGCGCACTTTCTTGCCGACGCGCCGCCGCGTTGGCCTCGTCCGGTCGCCGCCCTCGGAAACTTCGACGGCGTTCACCGGGGACATCAGAAGATCCTCGATCGCGTCAAGGCCCAGGCGGCTGCGTGCGGCGGTAACCCCGTGGTCGTCACGTTTGACCCACATCCTCCGCGCGTGGTGCGGCCCGACAAGGCTCCGCCGATGCTGATGACGCTCGCGCAGCGGCTCGAGACATTCGAACGCGCCGGCGTGTATGGAGTGGCGGTCGTCCAGTTCACACCCGAAATGGCCCGCTGGGAACCGGAAGCGTTTGTCGATCGCGTGCTGGTGGATTGGCTGGAAGTGGCCGAGGTGTGGGTGGGCGCGAATTTCCTGTTCGGCCGGGACCGACTGGGCACGTTCACCCTGCTGAAAGTCCTGGGTGAAGACCGCGGGTTCCTGACCGGGAACATTGAGCCCGTGCGCTACAGAGACTTTGTCGTCTCGAGTACGCGCATCCGGCGGCTGATTGGGGAAGGCCGTGTCGGCGAGTCGGCCGAGTTGCTGGGCCACCACTACTTTCTGGACGGTGTGGTGGTGCATGGCGAAAAACGCGGGCGGCTCCTCGGATTTCCCACCGCGAATCTTCATGTCGCCAACGAACTTCTTCCGGCCTGGGGCATCTACGCCACCATCGCCGTGGTTGACGGTGTTCGGCACCCGGCGGTGACAAGCCTCGGCGTCCGTCCGGCCATCACCGGCGACGGGGCAGTCACGGTTGAGACTCACCTGCTTGATGGGGCGATCGACTTGTATGGCGTATCTATGCGGCTGGAGTTTGTGGAGTGGCTGCGGCCCGAGGAGAAATTTGACAGCCTCGAGGCCCTGAGCGCGCAGATCGGCCTTGACTGCGAGGCCGGCCGCCGTGTGATCGCGCGCGAGGGCCTGTGAGGGTAGAATTAGGGCACGATGGCGGACCCGGTGAATTTGATAGTCCCCGCGGACGAACGTTTTCGGAATTTGGCGCCCGAAGTGGTGGGCCGGTACGTGGCGGCCGTCGGCGGCTCGGAAAGCGACGCGAGCACGCTCGTGGGCGCGTTGACCGAGGCCATTGGCGTGTTGACCGCCGGGCCCCTCGCCGACGATGCCGGTCTGGAACTGGACTTCCGCTCGCCGGGTAACGCCGTGGAAATCACGGTGCGCTGCGGCGAAAAGTCGTCGGTCGTCACGCATCCTCTGACGGCAGCCCGGGTCTGACCCCGCCTGCCGAGCGTTCGGCCCTTTTTCGTTATGCGTCTTTTTAATACCCTGACCAGAACCGAAGAGGACTTCGTGCCCGCCGATGGCACGACGGTCCGGATGTACACCTGTGGCCTCACGGTGTATGCCCGCGGCCATATCGGGAATTTCCGCACGTTCATCAGCCTGGATGTGTTGCGGCGTGCCCTCCGCCATCAGGAAGGCTACGCGATGCGTCACGTCATGAACTTCACCGACGTGGACGACAAGACCATCAACGCCTCGCAGCAGGCCGGCATGTCGTTGCGCGACTACACCGACCTGTACATCCAGGCGTTCCGCGACGATTGCGCAACCCTGGGTCTTGAGCCCGTGGAAGAAAATCCGCGCGCGACCGACGATGCGAACCTGCTCGCGATGGTGGACATGATCGCGCAGCTCAAGGCGCGCGGCCACACCTACGAATCAGATGGATCGACGTATTTCCGCATCGCGACATTGCCTGACTACGGCAAACTGGCGCGGCTGGATCACGAGGGCATCCAGGCCGGGGCCCGTGTGGATTCAGATACGTACGATAAGCAGGACGCCCGCGACTTCGTGTTGTGGAAGGCCACCAAGGCGGGCGAGCCGACCTGGGACTACGGATGCGGTCCGGGACGTCCCGGCTGGCACATCGAGTGCTCAGCGATGGCGCTGCGCTTGCTGGGCGACGGGCCCATCGACATTCACGGTGGCGGCATCGACCTGATCTTTCCGCACCATGAGAACGAGATCGCCCAGGCCGAAGGGGCCACCGGACGGCAGTTCGCGCGGTTCTGGGTGCACGTGGAGTTCCTGAACCTTGACCACGAGAAGATGTCCAAGTCGCTTGGGAACGTCTACAACGTGCAGGACATCCTCGATCGTGGCTTCAAGGCGTCGGCGCTCCGATACGCATTGATCTCCGTGCATTACCGCAAGCAGTTGACGTTCAGCTTCGAGATTCTGACCCAGGCCGACGCCGCGTTGACGCGCCTCACAGACTTTCTGGCGCGCATTGAACGTGTGACGGGAGGCGACGCGCATCCGGAGATTGCCGCGCGAGTCACGGCCGCACGTGAGGAGTTCCGCAGCAAGATCGCCTCGGACCTCAATGTGCCCGGTGGCCTCGGCGTGATGTTTGAATTCCTCCGCGAAATGAACGCCGCCATGGACCAGGATGCGGGCCGGGCACTGGGCGCGGCCGATGCCGCGTTGATTCGCGACGCGTTCGAAGAATTCGACAAGGTGCTGGGCGTGGTGGCATTGCGACGCCGCGAAGAAGCCGCGCCCCCTGTACCTGAAGACGAAATTCGCGCCCTCATCGACGAGCGTCGTCAAGCCAGGCGCGATCGGCAGTTCGCGAAGGCCGACGACATTCGCGCCGGTCTCGAAGTGCGCGGCGTCATTCTCGAAGATTCTCCCACCGGAACCAGGTGGAAGAGGAAGTAGCTGCCATGATCAATACACCGAATATCAAGACCGCTCTGCCAGGCCCGAAGGCCGCCGCCATCATCGCGCGCGACGCCCGTCGCGTGTCCACGTCCTACACCCGCGACTATCCCTTTGTGATGGCCCGGGGCGAAGGGGCCGTGGTCGAAGATGTGGATGGCAACGTGTTCCTCGACTGCGCCGCGGGCATTGCCGTGACCAGCACAGGGCACTCACATCCCGATGTGGTCAAGGCCATCGTGGACCAGGCCCACAAGTACCTGCACATGTCAGGCACGGACTTTTTCTACGAGCCTCAGGTGCAACTGGCCGAAGAGATGGCGGCCATTGTGCCCATCGAAGGCGAGGTCCGTTCGTTTTTCGGTAACTCCGGCACCGAAGCCAATGAAGCGGCCCTCAAGCTGGCGAAGTACCACACGAAGCGCATGAACATCATTGCGTTCCTGGGGTCGTTCCATGGCCGGACGCTGGGGTCACTGGCGGCGACGTCCAGCAAGTTCATCCAGCGCCGCGGCTTCGGCCCGATGATGCCGGGCGTGTTCCACGCGCCTTACGCCAATTGCTACCGCTGCCCCGTGGGACTCAAGCCCGAGTCGTGCCAGGCCGAATGCCTCGGCTTTGTTGAAGAACAGATCCTGGTGCATCTGGTCTCGCCCGATGAGGTGGCAGGCGTGCTCGTGGAACCGATTCAGGGTGAAGGCGGGTACGTTGTGCCGGCGCCCGTGTTCCACCAGCGGTTGCGGGATCTCACCACCAAACACGGCATGATGCTCATCATGGACGAGGTGCAGTCGGGCATGGGCCGCACCGGCCGGATGTTTGCCGCCGAACACTTCGGCGTCAAGGCCGACATCGTCACCATCGCAAAGGGCATTGCGTCGGGCCTGCCACTCAGCGTCACCGCGGCCAGGGCCGATGTCATGAACTGGCCGCCAGGGGCGCACGCCAGCACGTTTGGTGGCAATCCGCTGAGCTGCGTGGCTGCCCTCGAGACCATCAAGGTCCTCCGGGCAGGTCTGATTCAGAACGCCGAAAAAGTCGGAAACCACCTGCTCGACCGCCTGCGCGCCCTGAAAGACAAATACCCGCTGATCGGCGATGTCCGGGGCAAGGGGCTGATGGTCGGCGTAGAGTTGGTGCGCGACCGGCAGACCAAAGAGCGCGCCACCACCGAACGCGACCGGATCGTGCAGGCTATGTTCAAACGTGGTGTCCTCATCCTCGGCGCCGGCCGCAATGCCCTCAGGTTCGCGCCCCCGCTGGTGATCAACATCGCCCAGATTGACTCGGTCGTGGATGTCTTCGAACAAGCGCTTGGGGAACTGGGGAACTGGGGAAGTAAAATCGTGACGGGGGGTAGGTCGGGGACGTAAGAAATTCCTGGTGTCGGGCTGGGTCACCGGGAACGCTCGGGACTGCGCGATCTGGAAAGTGGCACCCGATTTGCTAGTCATCAGGTCGTGCGACTTCTCTACAGTAACCACGAGGCCGGAAAAACTGGCGAGAACCTCGCTGCCGAGGAACTTCGTCGCCAAGGGTACGTAATTCTTGCGCGCCGCTACCGCACTAGGTTTGGAGAAATTGACATCGTCGCACAAGACGATGAGACGCTGGTGTTTGTGGAGGTGAAGGCCCGCCGGACAGACCGGTATGGCTCAGCCGCCGAGAGCGTCACCGATTGGAAGCAGCGCCGTATTGCCGCGATGGCGCTCGATTACCTTGGCTGGGTAGGCCGCCTGGAAGATCCGTGCCGTTTCGACGTGGTGGCCATCGATGGCCTTGGCACAGGCGACACCAGGGTCAAGGTCATCAAAGAAGCCTTCCTCGCGCACTAGTCCCGGAAATTTCCAAACTGAAGTTCAACGCCGAAGTCCTGCGCCCGCAGGATCTGGATGGCGTTCTGCAGCTCGTCCTTTGAGGGCGACGTCACGCGCAACTGGTCGCCTTGGATGGTGACCTGGATCTTCTTCAGCTTCTGATCCTTCACGAACTTGGTGATCTCGCGGGCCGCATCCGAGTTGATGCCCTGTTGCAGTTCGACCTTGCGCTTCACGAGCGCGCCACCGATGGGTTCAATGTCTCCCGGTTTCAGGTTCTTGGTGGGAACGCCCCGGCGGATGAGACGGGTGAGCACAACTTCCCAGACGGCTTCCATCTTGAAATTGTCGTCGGCGACAAGCTCGATCAGGTTCTCTTTGGCCTTTAGCTCGATTGTGGACTTTGACCCTTTGAAGTCGTAGCGCTGGGCCAGTTCCTTCTTTGCCTGGTTGATGGCGTTGTCAACTTCCTGGAGGTCAACCTTGGATGTGATGTCGAACGATGCCTGGGCAGCCATGCCTAAGATGTTACGACATCAGCCATGTGCCGAAGCGCGCCCAGGCATCGGTGCCCGCGAGCCAGAGGCGGAACGGCTCCGAGACGATGACGAACGCCCCGCCCCATCCAAGAGCCGGATGCAGCCGGCGATTCCTCCAGGTGTCCACGCCAATGCACAGAAGAACAGCGAGGACGGTGAGGCCCACGAACACCGGCAGGCCGCCGTCTTCAATCACCGGGATTCGAGCGATGGCGGGGGTGAGAATGCTGACCGTCGCAAGCAGCATCAGCCGCTTGTGCACGGCGCTCCGTCGCCGGTTCCACAGGGCGACACCAACGAGCGTGGCAAAGACGGCGATGGTGACGATGGGAATCGCCATGAACATGAGTGGCGTGACCGCAGGGTCCGGGGTCACGCCGCGCCTGCCGGCGTCGATCGCGGTCGCCACGCTCACGGGGACCATCAGCGCGACCAGCGTTCCACCCGCCACGCCCAGTTTGCGATGCAGATCGGTTCGACCGGCGGCCACGAGCCGGAGCTGCACCAGAAACAGCGCCAGCCATGCCGTCATGATCGCGCCGTGGAGCTGCAATAACCACGCCAGCGGTGGGGCGTCGAACAGGGCCCCGAGGTAGAAGGTCCGGGAGAACCCCGGAAAAACAATCAGGGTGGAGGCCACCGCGGCCCACCAGTAGAAACGATGTTCGCTTGCCCGAGCTGATGATGAGGACATGCCACCCTCCATCCCGCCGGGTGTGCTGTGCAGCAGGCGGCCGCAACTCTACCACTAGCCCATGGGCTTGACGTCCACCTTTTCGCCGCGCACGGTCTTGCCCTTCATGGCTTTGACGACCTTTGTCGCCAGAGCCTCCGAGACTTCCACGGTTGAGAACTGGTCGTTGATGCGAATGGCGCCGAGGTCGCGTGAGGTGATCCCCGCCTCGCCGGTGATGGCACCCACCAAATCGGCTGGTCGAACCCCATCGTCTTTTCCGACGCTGAAGGCGAGGACGACGCGGCTGCCGCCGCTGTCACCGCGGTCTGCGCGGTCGCGGGGCGGGCGGGGGGGCTTGCTGGCAGCACCGGCCGCGTCGTCTGGCGCAGCGCTCGCTTTGGCTACATAGGGCTTGGCGGCATAGGGTTTATCGGCGTAGGGTCTGTCGCCGTAGGTCTTCGCGCCGTAGGGCCTTGGCCTGTCCGAAGACGATGCGCCATAGGGACGGGATGCGGGGGCGCCGTACGTGCGCGCCGGTCGGGACGAAGGGGGCGGGGGGATCTCGGTGTCCGCAGCCTTGGCTGTCGGCGAATCTGACTCCATCTGGAACATGGCGAGGGCAGCTGCCGCGATATCGACCATCTCGAAGTCTTCAGCCAGCGACTGCACGAGCGCGCGTGTTTCGTCGAGGTCGCCAGCGGTGATGCGCGTGATAAGTGTGGCACGCGTGGCGTCCAGGCGCTTGGCTTTGAGTGCGGCGAGCGTCGGCAGGGTGACGATATCGATCTTCTGCTTGATCAGGGTCTCGATATAGCGCAGCGTGCGCTGTTCGCGCGGGTCAACCAGCGTGATGGCCACACCCTCTCGTCCGATGCGACCTGTGCGACCGATGCGGTGGATGTAGACCTCGGGCGCTGTGGGGATGTCGTAGTTGATGACGTGTGAGACGTGGTCGATGTCTAGGCCGCGTGCGGCGACGTCGGTCGCCACCAGCACGTCGGATTTACCGGTGCGGAACAGTTGCATGACGCGATCGCGCTGGCGCTGGTCAAGGCCACCATGTAGCGCCTGCGCGCCGTAGCCGTGTGACTTGAGCGTGTCGGTCAGCTCGTCCACTTCGATACGCGTGCGGCAGAACACGATCGCTGACGTGGGGTCTTCAAA
This sequence comes from Acidobacteriota bacterium, assembly GCA_009694745.1. Classification (GTDB taxonomy): domain Bacteria; phylum Acidobacteriota; class Vicinamibacteria; order Vicinamibacterales; family SCN-69-37; genus SYFT01. Next base: position 4,683 of record SHUF01000027.1, on the reverse strand, counting down.
CTCGAGAATGCGGCCCAACGCGAAGCTCTTCTGCTGGCGCGACACCATGTAGGCGACCTGCCGCACGAGCGGCATCTTGCCCGCGGCGCGCTTCTCGGCCTTGATCGTGATGCGCTCCGGCTTGCGCAGGTGGCGTTCGGCAATCGACGCGATGCGCGGCGCCATCGTGGCGGCAAACAGCGCCGTCTGCCTCGTTTCAGGCGTGGACGTCAGGATGGCTTCCAGATCTTCGGCGAAGCCCATGTCCAGCATTTCGTCGGCTTCGTCCAACACAAGAATTTCGAGCGACGTCAGGTCCAGAGTCTTGCGGCGAAGGTGATCGAGCGCGCGGCCTGGCGTCGCGACCACAATGTCCACGCCACGACGAAGCGCGCGAATCTGCTGATCCATCGGCGCGCCACCGTACAGGGGCACCACCGCCAGGGTCGTCTTCTTCGCGTACTTGTGGATGGCCTCCGCCACCTGCATGGCCAACTCGCGGGTGGGCACCAGGATCATGGCGCGAACGGCGCCCTTCTTCTCGGCGGGCGTTTCAATCAGGCGGTGCAGCAGGGGCAGCGCAAACGCGGCCGTCTTGCCTGTGCCAGTGCCTGCCTGGCCGATGATGTCGCGGCCCGACAGCAGGACCGGAATGGCTTCGCGCTGAATTGGCGTGGCTTCTTCGTATCCAAGTGCAGCGACGGCGTTGACGAGTGCGTCAACAAGCCCAAGGGCTGCAAAACCCGAAGGAGAAGGGGTAGAGGTATCGGGGTCTTTCTCTTTGCTACTCACCTATCAAGTGTATCGCCGCAATGGCGAAATGGGGGAAATGTCCGAAATGGCGAAATGTTACTCGTGCCGCAATGCCTGAATGGGATCCAACCGGGCAGCCCGCCTAGCGGGGTAGCTTCCGGCCACAAGGCTCACGAACAGCGCGAAGGCCATGGCGCCGAGGATCAGCCACCAGGGGAGCGAAAACAGGTCGCCGGCGGTGCCGCCCTGTCGTTCGATGTAGATATTGGCGCCGATGTTGATGAACCGGCCCACGCCCCAGCCAAGCACGATGCCGGCCATGCCGCCGATCAGACCAATCGTGGCGGCTTCAACGAGAAAGATGCCGCGCACGTCGCGGTCGCTGCCGCCGATCGCTTTCATGATCCCGATCTCGCGCGTGCGCTCAAGGATCGACATGACCATGGTGTTGACGATGCCGAGCGAAGAGACCGCAAGCGCGATGGACCCGACGAGCGCGAGCAGGATGTCCAGCACGAGGAAGGCGCGTTTGGCGCCTTGCAGCGCATCGTTCAGCGAGAAGGCCGTGAACCCCATCGCCTTGATCTGATCCTGCACATCCTGGGTGTTCGCCGCGGAAGTCACGCGTACGGTGACGGCCGTGTAGCGGCGTGTCTGCGGTGCCGCGCCTTGCAGAAACGCCTGTGGGTTTGCGATGGCGCGGGCATTGATCGCCCGAGCCTGTTCGAGCGGGATCATGATGGCCGACAGGCCCAGGTTGGCGCCTGGGGCGGGATCGCGCTCAACAATACCCACGATGGTGAACGGCAGACTGACGCGGGTGACCTGGACACCGGCCACAAACTCCGGTGTGCCTTGAGCATTGGGTGCGCTGTCGGCGTACGACAACTCGAGTGTCTGGCCGATGAGCGACCCCGGGGCATCAGCTTTCAGCTGCTGGGCCATCTCAAGGGTGAGCATCACGGACGCACCTGTGGCGTCCGGGAAAAACGTCCCGTGGGTGATCGACTGGAAGGCGCCTTCACCACGCGACGATTCCGGAATGCCCGCGGCCAGCGCCGCGTTCGTGCGTCCGTCGTACTGGTAGGACATCGGAATGCGCAGTGTGGGGTAGGCGTCGCGCACATGCGAGAGTGCGGCAAACCGTGCAACCGCCGCGTCATCGAGTGGCGCCGCTGGTTGTGTGGGCGTGGTGTTGCCCGGGCCACCCCGTCCACCACGTCCGCCACGTCCCGCGACGCGGCCGAGGCCCATCCCGCCCATTCCAGGGATGTTCGCGCGACCAGAAGTCACCGTAATGCTGTCGAACACGCCGGACTGTGTGAGGCGGCCCACCACTTGCTCCTGCAACCCGACACCGAGTGAGACCATGCCGGCGAGTGACGCAATCCCAATCGCCACGCCGAGCGTGGTGAGGCTCGTGCGCAGGCGCGACTGTCGCAGGTTTCTGAATGCGAGCAAGAGTGTGTCGGTGAACGTCATGCCCGCTCCAACACGGCCGGCTGACCGGTGTCCGAGATGACGTTCCCGTCCAGAAGTGTGACCGTGCGGCGCGCATAGGCCGATGCGAGCGCGGCGTCGTGGGTGACGAGGATGATGGTTTTGCCGTCGCGCTCGTTCAACGTTCGAACCAGGTCCATGATTTCACGCGAGGTGCGGCTGTCGAGGTTGCCCGTCGGTTCGTCGGCAAGCAACAGGGGTGGCTGGTTGGCCAATGCGCGCGCCACGGCCACACGCTGCTGTTCGCCGCCCGAGAGTTCCTTCGGCCGGTGGTGTTGACGCCCTCCAAGCCCCATGGCCTCGAGCAACGCCGACGCGCGCTGGTCGCGTTCGGCTCGTGGCACGCCTGCGAACATCAGAGAGAGCGCGACATTCTCCACGGCGGTCATCGAGGGCACCAGGTTGAACGACTGAAAAATCATGCCTACGGTGTTGCGCCGATGCAGGCTGAGTTCGTCGCGGGTCATGCGAGCCAGATCGCGGCCTCGCACCTCAAGGGATCCGGCACTGGGCTGGTCGAGCCCGCCAATGAGATTCAGCAGCGTGGACTTTCCTGATCCCGACGTGCCCACCAGCGCCAGGAACTCGCCTTCGGCGACGTCAAGCGACAAGTCATCAAGGGCCTTCACGATGGTGCCGCCCATGGGGTAGTGCCGGCAGAGGTGGCGCGTGTGGAGCATGACCTCCGAATGTACACCAGGCTTCTGCCTTTCCAGAAAAGTGGGACAGTTGGCACTGAGAGGGTCTTGCACATGCCTGACTATCTGACCGAACGTTTCTTGCCCTCCACCCCCTGATCGGCAACACACCCCTTCTGGCCATCGACCTCATCTACAAGAGCGAACCGCGCGTCATCTACGCGAAGTACGAGTCGCTCAATCTGACCGGCAGCATCAAGGACCGGATGGCGTTGCACATCCTGGAACACGCCTATCGCCTCGGCACGATTCAGCCCGGCGACCTGATTGCCGAAGCGACCAGCGGGAACACCGGCATTTCCTTCGCCGCCGTCTGGTGCTCACTCGGCCATCCCGTCACCATCTTCATGCCCGATTGGATGAGCACCGAGCGTATGGCGCTCATTGCGTCGTTTGGTGCGTCGATTGTGCCGGTCAGCAAGGCCGATGGCGGGTTCCTTGGCAGCAGCAGCCGCAGCGAGGCCCTGGCCGCGTCCACACAGCGCGTATTCCTGCCCTGTCAATTTTCAAACGCTGCAAACGTCCAGGCGCACTTCGAGACAACCGGGCCCGAGATCTGGTCGCAACTGGCGCAGGTCGGCCTCACACCAGACGCGTTCATCGCAGGTGCCGGCACGGGCGGAACGGTGATGGGCGTGGGCCGTTACCTGCGGCGCCGCAACCCGTCGGTCCGCATTCACCCCCTGGAACCCGCCGAGTCGCCAACGATGTCCGCAGGCCATAAGGTCGGGCATCACCGCATCCAGGGCGTCTCCGACGAATTCATCCCCGCCATCGTCCATCTCGATGAACTCGATGAGATTGTGGCCGTGCCCGATGGCGACTCGATTCTGATGGCGCAGCGTCTGGCCCAGCATGGGCTTGCCGTCGGCATTTCGTCGGGAGCGCATCTGCTTGGCGCGCTCAAAGTGCAGGACTCGCGTGGCGCACAGGCCGTGGTGGCGACCGTATTTGCCGACAGCAACAAGAAATACCTGAGCACCGACCTGCTGCGCCCCGAACCTGTCCGGAACGACTACATGTCGCCACAGGTGGAAGTGGTCGGTTTCCGGGCATGTCAGCGGGTATGCGCCCTTTGCATTGATCAGCCAGTTGCCATGTAATTGGTTTGGGAGATTTTTCATGACTGCATGTATCCGCCGGTTCGTCGTGGGCGTTGCTTCGGCTGTCGTTCTCGCCGCCGCGATGTCGTCCACGCCACACACAGCCCTGCTCGCGCAGGCGGGAGCACCGCCCTTGGCGCAGGCGCTGCCGGTGGACCCGGATGTCACCAGCGGGCAATTTGATAACGGCCTGAAGTACATGATTCGCAAGAACGCGTTGCCCGCCTGGCGCGCGGAGTTGCGGCTGGTGGTCAACGTCGGGTCGCTGGTTGAGGACAACGATCAGTTGGGCCTGGCGCACTTCGTTGAGCACATGGCGTTTAACGGGACGAAGAACTTCCCGAAGCTTGAGACGGTGGCGTTCCTCGAGTCCATCGGCATGCGGTTCGGCCCCAGCATCAACGCGTCCACGAGCTTCGACGAGACCATCTACATGCTGCAGGTGCCGACCGACAAGCCCGAGGTGCTCGGTCGGTCCATGTTGATCCTGGAAGACTGGGCCCGGAACGTCAGTTTTGATCCGGCCGAGATCGACAAGGAACGCGGTGTCATCATCGAAGAGTGGCGCCTGCGACGCGGCGCCGGTGCGCGGATGCAGGACCAGCAGTTTCCGACGTTGCTGAAGGGCTCACGGTATGCCGAGCGCCTGC